>JBIOEK010000534.1:0-2845 GCA_044445925.1 Hyphomicrobiales bacterium | reverse complement strand
ATTTGGCGCCTTCCTTGACGATGGCATGGGCGAGGATAGTCGCGGTCGTGGTGCCGTCGCCGGCATTGTCATTGGTCTTCGAGGCCACTTCGCGCACCATCTGGGCGCCCATGTTCTCGAACTTGTCCTCGAGCTCGATCTCCTTGGCGACGGTGACGCCGTCCTTGGTGATGCGAGGCGCGCCGAAGCTCTTGTCGAGCACGACGTTGCGGCCCTTCGGGCCAAGCGTGACGCGAACCGCATTCGCGAGAATATCGACGCCGCGCAGCAATTTATCGCGGGCATCGCCGGCAAAGCGTACTTCTTTAGCAGCCATGTAGTTCTACTCCTGGAAAATATCGGATCGGTTGTTCAGCGCGCGATGCCTCAGGCGGCCTTCTTGCGGGCCACGGTGACATCGAGCACGCCCATGCTGTCGCTCTCCTTCATGATGAGGAGATCCTCACCGTCGATCTTCACCTCGGTGCCGGACCACTTGCCGAACAGGATGCGATCGCCGGCCTTGACATCGAGCGGAACGAGCTTGCCGCTCTCGTCGCGGGCGCCCGAGCCGACCGCGATGATCTCGCCTTCCTGAGGCTTCTCCTTGGCAGTGTCGGGGATGATGATGCCGCCCTTGGTCTTCTCCTCGCCCTCGAGGCGACGGACGACGACACGATCGTGCAGCGGACGAAATTTCATGAAAGTCCTCTCCATTTATGACGATGCTCGGCCCCTGGGGCCTTGTTCGTTAGCAGCCGCTAGGCGCGAGTGCTAATTGCGGCCTGCATGTAAGTTGGAGCTCGGACCGAGTCAAGACTGGAAATGGCGCTTTTCGAGCCGGATTTCGGGGTTGCCGCTCTCCTCTGCAATGGCGACGTTCGAGCCCTTCGTTCCTGTTGCGTTCGCATCGCGCCGCGACTATCATGCACCCGCAAGATGACGTGCCGGGGCCCAAGGCCGGGCAGGGTTTTTTGACAGGTGAATCTGTAGCTCCGGCGCGGCGAGCTTGCGCTGGTCGCGCAGCGGCGATTTCACGCGGCCTTTATTCGCCTGTTGGGCCCGATCTGCGCGGCACAGGCCCTGGCGCTTGCAACGAGGCGCTTGCGGCGAAGCGTGTCCAACGTCCCGATCAATCAGATAGCCGGCTACCGGAATCCGTTCATGCAATGTTGAGAATCAACATTCCTCAACATTCTCGGGGCCTAATGATCGCCGCGGAGCAGGCGGTTTCTACCCTGAAAGCCAATAGATTTCAGAGTGATAGGGTTGAGGCTCGCATTGTCCAGCCCTGCCCGGCCCGCCTATCCCCGACTGAAGCCATCAGCGCCGCAATCGCTGAAAAGCGTAAGTTTCGGTGCTCAAATGTTGACAGGCTCTAGATTGCTTCCCCGTGCTCGCAATGACGGATGGTGCGCGCGAGCTCCGATCAAGCCTCTTCGATCTCCTCGCGTATGATCTCCAATTCGAGCCATTTGCTCTCGGCCTCGGCGAGCTCGGACTGGGCCGCCGTCAAGGCAATGGCTGCGGCCTCGAAGGCGCCTTGGTCCTTTGCGTAGAGGCTCTGATCCTCGAGCAATGCGCGCAGCTTCTCAATGCGACGCTCGAGATCGGCGATGATCTTCGGCAAGGCGGCGAGCGCATGGGTGTCGTTGAAGCTCAAGCGCCGCTTCATGGCCTTGCCCGAGGCTTTCGGCGCGGCGCGCGTCGGCGCCTTCGCGGCCCCGTTCCGCACGGCCTGCGGGGCCTGAAAGGCTTCGCCCCGCTGGGCCAGCATATCGGTATAGCCGCCCGCATATTCGGCCCATCCGCCCTCTCCTTCCGGCGCGATCACGGCGCTCACCACGCGGTCGAGGAAATCGCGGTCATGGCTCACCAGGAGGACGACGCCCGCATAGTCGCCGAGGCGGTCCTGCAGCACGTCGAGCGTCTCGAGATCGAGATCGTTGGTAGGCTCGTCGAGCACCAGGATATTCGAGGGCTGCGCGAAAGCGCGCGCCAGCATCAGCCTGCCGCGCTCGCCGCCCGACAAGGCCTTGAGCGGCATGCGCGTCTGCTCCGGCGTGAACAGGAAGTCCTGCAGATAGGAGACCACATGGCGCGGCTTGCCGCCCACCATGATGGTGTCGGAGCCCCCGCCCGTCAGCGCCTCGGCGAGCCGCGTCTCGGGATCGAGCGCGGCGCGCCGCTGATCGAGCCTCGCCTGCTCGAGATCGGCCGCGAGCTTCACCTTTCCGGTATCCGGCGCCAGCGCCCCGGTGAGCAGGTCGAGGAGGGTGGTCTTGCCCGAGCCGTTCGGCCCGACGATGCCGATCCTGTCGCCGCGGGCCACGCGAATCGAGAAGTCCCGCACGATGGGCTTGGCGCCGTAATCCTTGCCGATGCCGGTAGCCTCGATCGCGAGCGAGCCCGACCGCGTTGCCTCGGCGAGCGTCATGGCGACGGCCCCGGCCGGCCCCCTGTGCTCGCGCCTCGCCTGGCGCAGCGCATAGAGGGCTTCGAGGCGACGCACATTGCGCTTGCGGCGGCCCGACACGCCGTAGCGCAGCCAATCCGCCTCGGCCACGAGCTTGCGGTCGAGCTTGTGCCGGTCGCGCTCCTCTTCGGCGAGAACCTCGTCGCGCCAGGCTTCGAAGTCGGCAAAGCCTCTGTCGATGCGGCGCGTCGTACCGCGATCGAGCCAGATGGTGGCGCGCGAGAGATTGGTGAGGAAGCGCCGGTCATGGGAGATCAGGACCAGCGCCGAGCGCCGCGGCGCGAGCTCTCGCTCGAGCCACTCGATGACCGCGAGATCGAGATGGTTCGTGGGCTCGTCGAGCACCAGGATATTCGAGGGCTGCGCGAAAGCGCGCGCCAGCATCAGCCT
>JBIOEK010000533.1:0-2852 GCA_044445925.1 Hyphomicrobiales bacterium | reverse complement strand
TTCTGCCATTGAACTACGCCCGCGCCCCTCGAGGGCAAGCCGAGACCGGCGAGATTAGAGGATCGGGCGCGGTGCCGCAACAGGGCCACAGGGCCGTAGGATTGCGACATAGCCGCGGCGACGCGTCCGCATCGAGGCAGGCTCTGCCGGCGCCTCGCGGCTCAGCCCTGTTCGCGCAAGCGGGACTGCGTGACGGTGAGCTTCACTTCGGTCGGCCGGTCCGCCCCGCCCGCATGCGCGCCGCGCATCGCCATGGCGCCGAGCGAATCGAGCCCGATCGCGACGCGCACATAGCGCTCATCGGGGCACATTACGTTCGCCGGATCGAAGCCGACCCAACCGAGGCGCGGTACGAAGGCCTCGGCCCAGCCATGGCCGCCTTGCAATATCGCGGGCGCGTCCGGCAGGCGATAGCCTGCGATGTAGCGCGCCGGAATGTCGATGTGCCTCGCGCAGGCGATGAAGAGATGTGCGAGGTCCTCGGGCGGCGTCTCGCCGGAGGTCGCCTCCTGCGATTGCGAGGCACCGCCTTGCGACTGGCAGGCTCTTAGCGGACCTGCTTGCGGCATGGCGCGCAACAGCCCATGCAGGCGATCGAGCTCGCCCACCTCGCCCGCGATCACCCGTTCGGAGAAGGCCCTGACGTCGGCGTTCGCATGGGTCATCGGCGTCGGGCGCAAATACAAATCCGGCGGGAAACGTTCGACGCCGCCATTGACCACGCCGCGCGTGTCGAAAGTCTCGACTTCCCCGATCGCCGTCACGGTGATCATCGAATGGGGGCCATCCGAGGTGAAGCCGTGCACGATATTGCCGAAGGCGTCTTGGGAAGCTCTGAGGCGGCACTCGACATCGACATCGATGCGCCAATGCACCACATGCTGGCCCTCGTGGTTGCGCGGCGTGAGCCGCAGGGTCTGGATCGCCGACTTCACGGGCCGCTCGTAGCGGTGGCAGGTCTCGTGGCGGATGCTCAATCGCATGACGACCCCAGCGGACGCTCGCCTCAAGTCAGGTATTGCTCGGCGATCAGGGTGCCCAGATGGGTATTGTCGCCGATGAACGCGGTGATGAATTCGTGCAGGCCGTTCTGGAAGATCGTCTCGATCTTCTCGTTCTCGAGCCGTCCCAGCATCGAGCGCGCATGACGCTGGGAAGCGCCCTGGCGGCCATGCGACACGCCGAGCGAATCGAGATGGCGCACGATGTTCTCGTAGCAGGAGGTCAGCGAGCGCGGCATCTCGGGCCGCAGGATCAACAGATCGGCAACGAGCCAGGGCTTGATCCCCTGCCGGTAGACCCAATGATAGGAGGTGTGCGCCGAGACGGCCCGCAAGATCGCGGTCCACTGGAAATAGTCGAGCGAGCCGCCGACCTTCTCGGTCTCAGGCAGCAGCACATGGTATTTTACGTCGAGAATGCGGGCGGTATTGTCGGCGCGCTCGACATAGAGGCCGAGGCGGGAGAACCAATAGGCGTCGTTGCGCAGCATGGTGCGGTTCGACGAGCCGTCGAAATGCAAGGATGTCTGCTTGACGAAGGCGAGGAAGCGGCCGAGCTCCTCGAGGTCGAGCCCGCGGCCGCGCACGCGCGCGTTCTCGAAGCGCTTGAGCTCCAGCCAGGCGCTGTTGATTCCCTCCCACATCTCCATGGTCATCGCGGTGCGCACGGCGCGCGCATTGGTGCGGGCGAGATCGATGCAATTGCGGATCGAGGAGGGGTTCGAGGCATCGAACACCAGGAACTCGACGACGCCGTCCTCGTCGGCCTTTTCCTTCACGGCATGGAACTCGTCCGCGACGCCCGCCGATTCGAGCGCGCTTTCCCATTCGGCGCCCGCCCCGCCATAGTCGCGCGGCAAGGCCGAGAGGCGTTGCGTCGCGTCGATGACGCGGGCCACATAGTCGGCACGCTCGAGATAGCGCGCCAGCCAATAGAGGTTGTCGGCGGCGCGAGAGAGCATGGGTCAGTTCCTCCGCGCGCCTGGCCCGGATCGCCGTCCGGGCCTTGCGGCTTTCGCAAAAGTCTCGCTGCGTGGGGGAAGGCCAATCCCCGCTTGCGCCAAGGAAGACCTAGCCATCGACTACCCATGTATCCTTGGTGCCGCCACCCTGGCTCGAATTGACGACGAGCGAGCCCTCCTTCATGGCGACCCGCGTCAAGCCGCCGGGCACGACGCGGACTCCGTCCGCCCCGGAGAGCACGAAAGGACGAAAATCCACATGCCTCGCCGAGATACCGCTGTCGGAAAAGGTCGGGCAGGTCGACAGCGCCAGGGTGGGCTGGGCGATGAAATTCTCGGGCGCCTCGGTGAGCTTTGCCGCGAAGGTCGCAATCTCGGCCTTCGTCGCATGCGGCCCGACCAGCATGCCGTAGCCCCCCGAGCCGCTGACCTCCTTCACCACGAGCTCGCCCAGATGCTCGAGCACATAGGAGAGGGATTGCGGCTCGCGACAGCGCCAGGTCGGCACGTTCTTCAAGATCGCGTCCTCGCCGAGATAGAAGCGGATGATCTCGGGCATATAGGTATAGATCGCCTTGTCGTCCGAGACGCCGGTGCCGACCGCGTTGGCGAGCGTCACATTGCCTGCGAGGAATGCGCCGAACAACCCCGGCACGCCGAGCGCCGAATCCGGCCTGAAGGCCAGGGGATCGAGGAAATCATCGTCGATGCGCCGATAGACGACGTCGACGCGCTGCGGCCCCTCGGTGGTGCGCATATGGACGATGTCGTCGCGCACGAAGAGGTCGCGGCCTTCCACGAGCTCGACGCCAAGCTTGTCGGCAAGGAAGGAGTGCTCGTAATAGGCCGAGTTGAACTGGCCCGGGGTCAGCACCACCACGGTCGGGTC
>JBIOEK010000532.1:0-2856 GCA_044445925.1 Hyphomicrobiales bacterium | reverse complement strand
TCTGGCGACGAATGCGCCGCTCGATCATCGGCACAATCGGCCTGGTCCTGGTCAGCCTCCTCTTGATCATGGCGGTGTTCGCGGACTTCTTCGCGCCAATGAATCCGAAGGAGCCGGGGTTGGCCTTCGCGCCGCCGGACGCGATCAGTTTCACCGCCTCGGACAAATCCTTCACCTTCCGCCCGCGCATCTATCCGACGATCGAGACCGGCGAGTTCGACCAGGTGACCTTCCAGCCGCTCACCGGGCCCGACTACGACCATCCGCATGCGCTTGGCTTCTTCGTGGAGGGCGCGGAGTACTGGCTGCTCGGTCTCTTCCCGGCCAACATCCACTTCTTCGGCTCGCTCGACGGCAGCCCGGTACACTTTCTCGGCACCGACAAGTTCGGCCGCGACATCCTTTCCCGCGGGATCGTCGGCTCGCGCATCTCCTTGATGATCGCGCTGATCGTGGTGACGATCACCACGACCGTCGGCACCATCGTCGGCATCTCGTCGGGCTATATCGGAGGACGCTTCGATGCGTGGCTGCAGCGCTTCATCGAGCTCGTTCTCGCCTTTCCCCAGCTGCCGCTTTACCTGGCGCTCACCTCGCTGATCCCGATCACGGCGCCATCCAACGTGTTCATTGCCTTCGTCATAGCCCTCCTTGCCGCGCTCGGCTGGGCGCAGCTGTCGCGCGAGGTGCGTGCCAAGACGCTGGCGCTCGCCCGCATCGAGTATGTTCGCGCGGCAATGGCAGTCGGGGCTAGCGACCGCCGCATCATTCTCCGCCACATCCTGCCGAACGTGATCAGCCATGTGATCGTCGCGATCACCCTGCAGATCCCCGCTATCGTGCTCCTCGAATCCTTCCTCGGTTTCCTTGGTTTCGCGGTGAAGCCGCCGCTCATCTCATGGGGTCTGATGCTGCAGGACACGAGCAGCTTCTCGGTCATTGGCTCGTACCCCTGGATCCTCTCGCCGGTTGTCTTCGTGCTCATGGCCGTCTTTGCCTTCAACGCGCTCGGCGACGGTTTGCGCGACGCGGTCGATCCCTACTGAGCGGCAGCCATGGTCCCTCTCGATAACCAATTCGCCCCGGCCGAACGTTACGACCTCAACAGCCACGTCCGGCCGCTGCTCTTGGATGCCCGCAACATCGGCGTCACCTTCAAGGTCGAGGGTGGATCGGTCGAA
The DNA here is from genome assembly GCA_044445925.1 of Hyphomicrobiales bacterium. Taxonomy (GTDB): domain Bacteria; phylum Pseudomonadota; class Alphaproteobacteria; order Rhizobiales; family Beijerinckiaceae; genus GAS188. The sequence goes on along the minus strand of JBIOEK010000532.1, from coordinate 1,675 downwards.
GCGGTCCGCGACGTTTCCTTCCAGCTGCACAAGGGCGAAACAATCGCCATCGTCGGCGAGTCCGGCTCGGGCAAATCCGTCACCGCGCGGACGATCATGAGCCTCTTGTCGCGGCGGGCGACAGTGGCGCCGGAGGCGCGCATCCTGCTGGACGGTCAGGACATCCTCAAATTCAGCAAGACACGGATGCGCAAGCTGCGCGGCAACCGTATCTCGATGATCTTCCAGGAGCCGATGAGCTCGCTGAACCCGGTCTACAACGTCGGAGCACAGCTGACCGAGATCATCCATTTGCACAACCGGGTGAACCGCCGGGAGGCAATGAAGCGCGCCAGGGAGCTTCTTGAAGAGGTGCAAATACCCGAGCCAGCCGCGCGGCTGCTGCAGTATCCGCACCAGCTCTCAGGCGGGCAGCGGCAGCGCGTGATGATCGCCATGGCGATCGCCAACCGGCCGGACATCCTCATTGCCGACGAACCGACGACGGCGCTTGACGTGACCGTTCAAGCGAGAATCCTGAACCTGATCAAGGAGCTTAAGTCCAAGTACGGCATGGCGGTGATCATGATCACCCACGACCTGACCATCGTTCGACATTTCTCGGAGTACGTGTATGTGATGCAGGATGGGGAGATCAAGGAGCACAATCGCACGGCCGAGCTCTTCTCCAATCCTCGACATCCCTATACCAAGCACCTCTTGGCATCCGAGCCGAAGGGCGCGCCGAATCCGATGCCGAAAGATTCGCCTGCCATCCTCGAGGGCAAGGGTGTCCGCGTGGTCTACACGCTGAAGCGCGGGGGTATGTTCCGGCCGGATTTCTTTGCCCTGGTGGCGGTCGACAATTTGAGCCTGAACCTTCGCCGCCAGGAGACGCTGGGGCTGGTCGGCGAGTCGGGATCCGGGAAGACTACGTTTGGCCAGGCGTTGATCCGGCTGATCTCGAACGACGCCGGCGAAATCTATTTCCAGGGCGATCCGATTCACACAAAGAATCGGCGGGAAATGCGGCCGTTCCGGGCCCGCATGCAGATCGTCTTCCAGGACCCCTTCGCGTCTCTCAATCCGCGCATGTCGATTCGACAGATCGTCGAGGAGGGCCTTATCGTCAACCAAATCGGCAGGAGCAACCACGAGCGGCTCGAGCGCGTGCGCCAGGCGCTCCGCGATGCAGGCCTTCCGGACAATATCCTCTCCCGCTTCCCGCACGAGTTCTCCGGCGGCCAGCGTCAACGCATTGCGATTGCACGCGCCATCGCGCTCGAACCGGAATTCATCCTTCTCGACGAGCCGACCTCGGCACTCGACCTGTCGGTCCAGGCCCAGATCATCGATCTCCTCAGGAAACTCCAGGACGAGAAGGGCCTCAGCTACCTCTTCATTTCGCACGACCTAAAGGTCGTCCGCGCCCTCTGTCACCGTGTCATGGTCATGCAGAATGGCAAGGTGGTCGAAGAGGGACCGGTCGGCGACGTGCTGAATAACCCGCAGACAGACTATACGCGCAAACTTGTGCGCGCCGCTTTCGACATCGCAGCCTGATGGACATCTCGGAGAATTCTTGATGCCTGCCAATCCCAAGATCGCCTTCATCGGCGCGGGCTCGACGGTGTTCATGAAGAACATCGTCGGCGACGTGCTGCAGCGCCCGGCGCTCGCCGGTGCGCGCGTCGCG
>JBIOEK010000531.1:0-2879 GCA_044445925.1 Hyphomicrobiales bacterium | reverse complement strand
GTCTTGTGGCGAAGGGCTTCGGCATGACCGAGGTCGCGCTCGAGGGGCTGACGAAGAGCTATGGCCCAAAGATGCACGGTCAAAGCCAGGTGATCGGCCCGGTCTCGCTCGAGGTGGCGCGCGGCGAGCTCGTCTCGCTGCTCGGCCCATCCGGCTGCGGCAAGACCACGGTGCTGCGCATGATCGCGGGCTTCGCCAAGCCTACGAGCGGCAGGATCAGGCTGCGCGACGAGGACGTGACGGCGCGCCCGCCCCATCTCCGGCGGGCGGCCCTCGTCTTCCAGAGCTACGCGCTCTTTCCGCATCTCTCGGTGTTCGAGAACATCGCTTTCGGCCTCAGGCGGCGGCGCATGGCGAAGGCGGAGCTCGCACCGCGTGTCGCGCGCATGATCGACGTGATGCGGCTCGAAGGCTTGGCGGATCGCCTTCCCCAGGCTTTGTCCGGCGGGCAGCAGCAGCGCGTGGCGCTGGCCCGCGCCCTCGTCATAGAGCCCGCCGTCATCCTGCTCGACGAGCCCTTCTCGAGCCTCGACACCAAGCTCAGGGAAACGACCCGCATGGAGCTGCGCCGCCTGCAGCAGGAGCTCGGCTTCACCGCCATCCTGGTGACGCACGACCAGGGCGAGGCTCTGTCGATCTCCGATCGCATCGCGGTGATGGACAAGGGGCGGCTGGTGCAGATCGGCAGCGCGCAGGACATCTATTACCGGCCGGTCTCGCCCTTCGTCGCGGAATTCGTCGGGCGCTCCAACCGGGTCCCGGGCGGCATATTGCGTCCGGAATCGATCCGCATCCTTCCGGCGGACGCCCCCGAGGGGCAGCTCGCAACCGTCAGCTCCTGCGCCTTCCTGGGAGCGGCGAGCGAGCTTACAGTCCGCTTGCGCGATGGCCTGATGCTGACCCTTGCGGCGGATGGGCAGGCGCCGCTGCGTCATGCGCCGGGCGCGCAGATCAAGGTTACCTGGCCGCAAGACGCCGTCATTACCTTTGGAGGTCCATCATGAAGCTAGGCAACGCCCGCTCCGAGAAGGGCAAGATCACACGCGGCTTCGTCGAGCTCGGGCACTATCCCGACATGGCGCTCTCATCGCCCGTCATGATCGCGACCGGCATGGGGGATGGGCCGACGCTCTGGGTGCAAGCCGGCATCCATGGTCCGGAGGTCGTCGGGCAATTGGCGATCGCGCGCTTCCTGCGCGGGCTGGGCCTCGAGAAGCTTCGCGGGCGCATCGTATGCTTGATGGTCGCCAATCCGCTGGGCTTTCGCGGCTATCAGCGCCTCACTCCCCAGGACGGCATGAACTTGAACCGCGTCTTTCCGGGAAAGCCCGACGGCACGGTCTCCGAGCAGCTCGCCCATCGCCTGCTCGATCTCGCCCTGAAGACCGGCGACGTGATGCTCGACCTGCATTCGGGCGGCGACCTCACCATCACGGCCTTCTATGTGATCTACAGCAAGGGTCATGGCGAGGCCTCGGCGCGTTCGGCCGCCTTGGCGCGAAGCGTCGGCTCGCGCTTTCAATGGGGCTCGGACGAGGATTGGATGAACGGTGCGGCGCTGACGAACTTCACCAAGGCCGGGAAGCCCGGGCTGATCATCGAGAGCGGCGGGGGTGGACGCGTCAGGGACGAGGACTTCGCCAATTTTCAGGTTGCGCTCACCGGCGCCTGCCGGGCGCTGGGCATGCTGCCGGGCAGGCCCCCCAGGGCGAGGGATATCCGTTACGGCGGCAACGCGGTGCACCTCAAGACGCGGGTGGGCGGCTTCTGGCATCCGCTCGTCGCACCGGGCGAGGACGTAGTCGAGGGCCAGCCGCTCGGCCGGATGGTCGATATCTGGGGCGAGGTCAGCGAGACGACGCCTTCTCCGTTGAAGCGCGCCTGGATCGGTTCGATCCGCCGGCCCTTCATGCCCCTTTACGCGGGCGACCAGATCATCGAGCTCGTGGAATCCGTCCCGATCGCCATGGGCGCGGACCGCCCAAGGGGGTGATTTCACCCTCAAGAACGGTACCGTGCTGCCCTTCCGGCTGACGGTCGCGATCGTCAGGGTCGACGGACAATGGCTGATCGCCCAGCACCACGGCTCGCCAGTGCCCAAGTGATCGGCCCGAGCCTGAAGTTTTGCATCGCAGGCGATCATTGCGGCAATTCGTAGCCGATCGCTGCCTCGATCTCGAGGGTTCGCCGCACCGCCTTGCGCATCGCCTTGTGAACCGCCATCGAGCTCGAGCCGGGGCCGAAATACAAGGTGAGCACGGTTGGCTTGTTTTCTGAGCGTATCACCATGACCTTTCCGCGTCGGGCTTACCGCCGCTCGGCCGGCTTGCGAGGCTTCGGCGAAGCTCTCTTCTCAGGAAGCCTCGCTACGAAATCTACGCCCCGTTGCAGCCATTCCGAGAGCCCCGCGTCCGTCTGGTAGCCCTCGGGGTCGACGCACACGAAGCCCGAGAGACGCCGGCCGGCGAATTCCGTCGGTCGCGCCTGTGCCTGACCCGGCGCTCCCTCTCGGGCTTCGGGCCCAAGGCGGATCAGCAGGCCGGTCGCGCTCAGGCGGCAAACCATGGCGCCCTTTACCATGAAGGACAGGCCTCCCATCATCTTCTTCTCGACGACGTCCTGGCGCCCGGAAAAGATGTTCCGCACGCGATCGGCGGTTCTTTCATCATAGGCCATCGTCGGAGCCTCCTGCCGCCACGAGCTGTTCGCCACTTCAATCTCCGCGCCCTTGACGGGCGCTACCCGGCCAGCAGCTCGGCGAGCCGCGCGAAGGCCGTCTCCCATCCGTCGCTGACGCTGGCGCAGGCGTCGCGGATATCGAAGCCCTTGTGCTCCAGGGTGATGCGGGTTCCCCCGTCCAGGCGCTCCAGCTCATATGT
>JBIOEK010000530.1:0-2881 GCA_044445925.1 Hyphomicrobiales bacterium | reverse complement strand
GCTATGTGGTTGCCGGCGCGATGCTCGAGAACAAACTCGGGCAAAGCTGGGAAGAGCTCCTCGCGGCCAATGTCTTCGCGCCGCTCGCTCTGGGCTCGGCAGGGTTCGGCGCGCCGGGCAAGGCAGGCGAGCTCAAGCAGCCTGCGGGCCACGCCTTGGCTGCCGACGGCTCGCAACGCGCGTTTCGCGTCGGCGAGGGTGTGACCGACAACCCCGTCGTCCTCGGCCCGGCCGGCCGCGTCCATATGAGCCTCGACGATCTCTTGACCTATCTCGCCGCGCATCGCGACGAGAGCGCTTTTCTTTCGGGGCCGACTTGGCGTGTCCTGCACCAGCCGCCATACGGAGGCGATTACGCCATGGGCTGGATCGTGAGGCCGAACGGGGCGCTGTGGCATAACGGCTCCAACACGCTCTGGTATGCGGAGGCGCAATTCGACGCGGCAAGCGGGATCGCCGCCGCCGCCGCCAGCAATGACGGCAATTTGCAAAAGAGCGCCGCCGAGGTCGGGCATGCGCTCCTGGGCGCGGCCGCCGCGGCTTGACCGCGAGGCAGGCGATCCGCCCGCGGTTTCGGGCAGGCGCCGCGACATGTTTTCTTCACGCCGAGCGGTATCCACTCGGCTCGAAAATGCTCTACACGCAGTCTCATGAACGACTACATGATTGCCTTCTCGCCTTCCGGCAAGCGCGGACGCTTCACTGAGGGGACGAGCCTGCTCTCCGCGGCGCGCAAGCTCGGGGTCGATCTCGATTCGGTGTGCGGCGGGCGCGGCATCTGCGGACGCTGCCGCGTCGCCATCGTCGAAGGGGAGGATCAGAAGCGCGGCATCGCTTCGGCACTCGACCATGCGACGGCGCAAGGCCCGGCCGAGGAGCGCTATCAGCGCCTGCGCGGTCGCTTCGCACCGGGCGTGCGGCTCGGCTGCCAGGCCCTCATCAGCGGCGATCTCCTCGTCGACGTGCCGCCCGAATCGCAGCTGCACCGGCAAGTGGTGCGCAAGCGCGCCGAGGCCTATTCGGTCAAGATCGATCCGGTGGTGCGGCTTCACTACGTGGAGGTGGCAAGGCCCGACATGGCCGATCCCTCGAGCGATTTCCGCCGTCTCGCCAAGGCGCTCGAGGAGCAATGGGGGCTTGCAGGCCTAAGGGCCGGTCTTCCCGTGCTGCGCGGCCTGCAGAAGACCTTGCGCGAAGGCGATTTCAAGGTGACGGCCTGCATCCGGCACGCACGCGACATCGTCGCGCTCTATCCCGGCCTGAAGGAGCGCGTCTTCGGACTTGCCTTCGATATCGGCTCGACCACGGTCGCAGCGCATCTTTGCGACTTGTCGAGCGGTGACGTTCTCGTCTCCGGCGGCAGGATGAACCCGCAGATCCGCCTCGGCGAGGATCTGATGAGCCGCGTCTCCTACATCATGATGCATCCGGGCGGCGATCGCGAGCTGACCCAGGCGATCCATGAGGCGCTGGCGGGCCTCGCCGCCGAGACGGCCAAGGAAGCCGGCATCGGGCTCGGCGATATTTGCGAGGTCACGCTCGCCGGCAACCCGATCATGCATCATCTGGCGCTCGGCCTCGATCCGACCGAGCTCGGGGTTGCGCCCTTCGCGCTGACCATCGATGCCGGCTTCGACGCCCCGGCGCGCGAGATCGGTCTCGCCGTCGCGCCGGGCGCCTATGCCTACGCTCTGCCCTGCATCGGCGGGCATGTGGGTGCCGATGCCGCGGCCGTCGTGCTCTGCGAAGGCCCCTATCTGTCGAGCGAGATCCGCCTCATCGTCGATGTCGGCACCAATGCCGAGATCGTGCTCGGCAACAAGGAGCGCCTGCTCGCCTGCTCGTCGCCGACCGGGCCCGCCTTCGAGGGCGCGCAGATCAGCTGCGGGCAGCGCGCGGCTCAAGGCGCCATCGAGCGCCTGCGCATCGACCGCGACACGCTCGAGCCGCGCTTCAAGGTCATCGGCTGCGATCTTTGGTCGGACGAGGAGGGCTTCGCCGATTCCGTCGGGCCGACCGGCGTCACCGGCATCTGCGGCTCGGGCATCATCGAGACGGTGGCCGAGATGGCGATCTCGGGCATCCTGCGGCAAGACGGCATCATCGACGGCAAGCTCGCCGCGCGCACCGAGCGCCTCATCGCCGATGGGCGCACCTTCGCCTATGTGATCGCCGAGGGGGAGCAAAGGATCATGATCACGCAAGGCGATATACGCGCCGTCCAGCTCGCCAAGGCCGCGCTCTATGCCGGCATCAAGCTCCTGATGGAGCGCTACGGGGTCCAGCGGATCGAGCGCATCACGCTCGCTGGCGCCTTCGGCAGCCATATCGACCCTGTCTACGCGATGGCGCTCGGCCTCATCCCCGATTGCCCGCTCGACAAGGTTTCGTCGGCCGGCAATGCGGCGGGCACCGGCGCCCGTATCGCCTTGCTGAACGCGGCCTCGCGCCTGGAGATCGCCGAGGTGGTGCGGCGCATCGAGAAGGTCGAGACCGCGATCGAGCCGGCTTTCCAGGCCCATTTCGTCGAGGCGATGGCGATCCCGCATGCCACCGACGCCTTCCCGCATCTCGAGGAGAGGCTCGGCATCGCCTTCAAGCGCGCCACCGCCGAGGAGCCGAGGCGGCGCGGAGGCAGGCGCAGGGGGTGAGGCGCCTGCCGGGCCGACGGGTGCGCAGCGTGGCCTCGCCGCAAAGGCGGGAACGGCTTCGACCTTAAAAATTGGGTTCGTTCTGCCAAAAATGCAGATTTCGGACCCAGGCGAGCATCGCCGCCTATGCTCGCTCTACGGCCGTTGCTTGCGGGGTTTTTCCGTCCAATACATGTCGAGATCGAAACGTCGCCGATGAAACTCGCCGATCTTGTCGGTGAGGTCTTTCT
>JBIOEK010000529.1:0-2888 GCA_044445925.1 Hyphomicrobiales bacterium | reverse complement strand
CAACAGGCGGGCTTCGTCACCCTCGGCAATCCGGGGCAGAGTTGGCATGCCGCCGAGACGGGCGACTTCAACGGCGATGGCAAGGCCGACATCCTGTTCCGCAACGACAGCGGCGCGATCTGGGAATGGCAGATGAACACCAGCGGCAGCCTCCATATTGGCGCGTCGAGCAGCGTCGGCAATCCCGGCTCGAGCTGGTCCGTCGTGTAAGAGTCTGACTCGAAATGGAGGGCTCGCCCTCGCCGTCATTGCGAGGAGGCGGGAGTGGCGCCGCGATCTCGCGCCAGCGCCGGTTGCGAGGAACGAAGCAAAGCAACCCAGGCGGCAAAGCCATTCTGCGTTCTGGATTGCTTCATCGGCCATGGGCGCGTGGCGCAATCGCGGTTCCCGCCTCCTCGCAATGACGGCAAATGCGCGGCCTTTGTGAATTTCGGGTTAGACCCTAAGGCCGTGCCCCTTTCCGGCGGGTTCGAGGCCCAAGGGCTTCGAACGCTTGTGTCATTCCCGGCGACCCCCGGCTTCGAGATTTGGCGCCGGCGACAGCAAATCTCGATTAGCGCCCACATCAATGGAAGACTTTCATCGAGGGGATAGCTCTGTGCGGCTCGCCCTTCGATGAGAGTGGATGTCAGCGCCACATCCCCCGCATGCGCGCGCGCAGATCGACGCTCGTCACGGGCGATGCCCCTCGCGGACCCGTATTTCGCCGGTCCAACGCCGGCCATCTCGTCACCTCGAACTGCTCGAGGATGGAGGCCGGGATGAAGCGCGTGCGCGCCGCATAGACATGGCGGTCTCCCCGCTGCGGCTGGCCATGCGTGAAGAAGCGCTGCGGCGTCACGAGATGCAGGTGATCCTTGGCCCGCGTCATCGCCACATAGAGGAGGCGGCGCTCTTCCTCGATTTCGTCGCTCGTCCCCACGCCGAGATCGGACGGAATGCAGCCATCGACCACGTTCAGCACGAACACCGAATTCCATTCCTGTCCCTTGGCGGAGTGGATGGTCGATAGGATCAGGTAATCCTCGTCGAGCAGCGGCGCGCCCGCCTCGTCGCTGGTCGCGTCGGGGGGATCGAGCGTCAGCTCCGTCAGGAAGCGTTCCCGCGACGGATAGCCGGCCGCGATCTGCTCGAGCTGCACGAGGTCCGCCTGGCGCACGACCGCATCCTCGTGCAGGCGCTCGAGATGCGGCTCGTACCAAAGACGCGTCTCACCGACTTCGGCCGGCCAGTCCGCGCGCCGCTCCGAGAGCTGCCGCAACAGCGCAACGAAGCCCGGCCAGTCATCGGCGCTGCGGGCGGGCGGCGCCGCTTCGGACAAGGCGGCGAAGACGCCGCCCGCCTCGCCGACGCGATCGACCATCCTCGCCGCGATCGTGGGTCCGATGCCGGGCAGGAGCTGCACCGCGCGAAAGCCGGCGACCCGGTCGCGCGGATTCTCGCTCCAGCGCAGGAGCGCCAGCAGGTCCTTGACATGGGAGGCCTCCAGGAATTTCAGGCCGCCGAATTTGACGTATGGGATGTTGCGGAGCGTCAGCTCGACTTCCAGCGCTCCGCTGTGATGCGAGGAGCGAAACAGCACCGCTTGCGACTTGAGCGCGATGGCGGCCTCGCGGTTCTCGAGGACCGCCTCGGCGACATAGCGGGCCTGATCGGCCTCGTCGCTCACGGTGACGAGCTGAGGCTGCTCGGACGAGCAACGCTCCGAGCGCAGGTTCTTGGTGAAGCGCTCGCTCGCAAGGCCGATCACCGCGTTGGCGGCCGATAGGATCGGCTGCGTCGAGCGGTAGTTGCGCTCGAGCGTGACGATCTCGGCTTGCGGGCTGAAACGATGGGGAAAATCCAGGATGTTGCGGACCGTCGCGGCGCGAAAGGAATAGATCGATTGCGCGTCGTCGCCGACGACGGTCAGCCCCTGGCCGTCGGGCTTCAGGCCGTGCAGGATCGAGGCCTGCAACCGATTGGTGTCCTGGTATTCGTCGACCAGAATATGGTCGAAGCGGCTGGCGATGTCCGAGGCCAGAGCGGGGTCGGCGATCATCTCCGCCCAATAGAGCAGGAGGTCGTCGTAATCGAGCACGTTGTGGCGCTGCTTGGCTTCGACATAGGCCGCGAAGAGACCCTTAAGCTCGCCCGCCCATCCGGCGCACCACGGGAAGGCCTGCTGCAGCACCTCGGCGAGCTCGCCCTGCGCGTTGACGGCGCGCGAATAGATCGCCAGGCAGGTGCGCTTGGTTGGAAAGCGCTCTTGCGTCTTCGACAGGCCGAGCTCGTGCCGGACGAGGTTCATCAGATCGCCCGAGTCTTCGCGATCATGGATCGTGAAGGCCGGATCGAGGCCGATGGCGCGGGCATAATCGCGCAGCAGCCGCGCACCCATGGCGTGAAAGGTCCCGGACCAGGTGAGCCCCCCGATAAGCGCAGCCGATCTCGCGCCCATCACCTGCAAGGCGATCCGCTCGACCCGGCGCGTCAGCTCGCTCGCCGCGCGGCGCGAAAAGGTCACCAGCAGGATGCGACGCGGATCCGCGTCGTTGACGATCAGATGCGCCACCCGGTGCGCCAGCGTGTTGGTCTTGCCCGAGCCCGCCCCCGCGATGATGAGGAGAGGGCCGCCCGCAACCTCGCCTCCCACGCCATGCTCGACCGCGCGACGCTGCTCGGGGTTCAGCTTGGCGAGATGGGGGGCACTCATCGATCGTTGCGAATCATCCAGGCAGGCGACCGATCGAAGAACCATGTTTCTCGTTTGTTCGCAATCGGAACGTTGTGAGCGTAAGAGCCTGACCGGAATTCACAAAGGCTACGCATTTCCCGTCATTGCGAGGAGGCGGGATCAGCGGTTCTCGCAGGCACCTGCCGCCGACGAAGACTGTATGTCCTTGCTT
>JBIOEK010000528.1:0-2906 GCA_044445925.1 Hyphomicrobiales bacterium | reverse complement strand
GGGCCGCGGCAGGAAGACGCCGGGTGTCGGAAGCGACGCCCGGCGCTTCCCTTTGGTCGTGATGACAAGCCTCCGAGGCTCGGCTCATTCGCGAGGGCATGCCTTCTGGAAATGTTTAGGAATGCTGATTTTCGACTGAAGATTTTTTTGAGGCTCACGGCCGAAACCACATGCTCGCTTCAGTGCAGCGCGCTGCAAATACAGGCAAAATGCAGCAGGAGCAGGTATAGGGGTACCCGTGCCTGGCCGGCAAAGAGCGAGGCTCATGTTGCGTCGCGACATGGCTTGACCGAGCGCTAAGCGGATCCAGGAGCCGCAGGCGCGCCGGGGCCGCGCGCCAGGCGCCCCTTTGGTCGATATTCACGTCTCAAAGAACCGCAGCCGAGCGCGAGCACCGGCTGCCCTCAATCTCATATATTTTATTCGATTTTCGATGAGAACGCAAGGCGAACATATCTCGACCCCAGCGCCGTGCTCCTCTATCCGGCCCGCTGCATGAAGCTGTCGAGCACCATCTTGCGGCCAGCCTTGTCGAAATCGACGGTGAGCTTGTTGCCATCGACGCCGGCGACGACGCCCGGCCCGAATTTCTGGTGGAAGACGCGCTCGCCCTCAGCAAAGCCCGCCCCCGCGGCGATCGAGGAGGCCACTACCTCGCCCTCGATCACGCGGCTTCCGGCGCCCGGCCCGCCGCGGGCCCTCGTGCCCATGCCGCTGGCGCCGCGCTCGGCATCCATGCGCTGCTGCGCCTGGGCGCGCTTCCAGCCGGGCGTCGCATAGGGCGATTCGGAGAAGGCCGGCATCCTGTCGAAGCGCGAGACGCCGTAGCCGCCCGGATGATATCCGGCAGGCGCGTCGGCGACTTCCGCGTGCTCGAGCGGCAGCTCGTCGACGAAGCGCGAAGGCACGGTCGACTGCCACAGGCCGTGCAGGCGCCTGTTGCTCGCGAAATAGATCTTGGCGTGGCGCCTGGCGCGGGTGATACCAACATAGGCGAGGCGGCGCTCCTCCTCGAGCCCGGCGCGGCCGTTCTCGTCGAGGGCGCGCTGGTTCGGGAACAGGCCATCCTCCCAGCCCGGCAGGAACACGGTATCGAATTCGAGACCCTTGGCGCCATGCAGCGTCATGATCGAGACGCGCTCATCGTTCTCGCCGTCGCTCACCTCCATGACCAGCGAGACATGCTCCAGGAAGGCGCGCATGTCCGGGAACTCCTCCATCGAGCGCACGAGCTCCTTGAGGTTGTCGAGGCGGCCGGCGGCATCGGCCGAACGATCGGCCTTCCACATGTCGGTATAGCCCGATTCCTCCAGGATCTGGGCCGCGACCTCGGCGTGCGGTGCGCCGCTTTCGAGCCGCTCGGCCCAGCGCGCGATTGCGACGACCAGGTCGCGCAGCGACAGGCGGGGCTTGGGCTTCAGCTCCTCCGATTGCGCCAGCCCCTCGGCGGCGCGCAGCAGCGGCAGGCGCGCCGCGCGCGCAGGGTTGTGCAGCACCGACAGCGTCGTCTCGGCAAGCCCGCGCTTGGGCGTATTGATGATGCGCTCGAAGGCGAGATCGTCCGCCGGCTGCGCCACGATGCGGAAATAGGCGAGCGCGTCCCTGATCTCCATGCGCTCGTAGAAGCGCGGGCCGCCGATGACGCGATAGGGCAGGCCGAGATTGACGAAGCGGTCCTCGATCTCGCGCATCTGCGCCGAGATGCGCACCAGCACCGCCATCTCCGCAAGCGAGTGGGACTTCGACTGCAGGGCCTCGATCTCGTCGCCGATCAGGCGCGCTTCCTCCTGCGAATCCCAGGCGCCGGTTACGCTGACGGGGGCTCCGGGCTCGGCCTCGGTGCGCAGCGTCTTGCCGAGCCGCCCCTCATTATGGGCGATCAGCCCGGAGGCGGCGCCCAGGATATGGCCGGTCGAGCGATAGTTCTGCTCGAGGCGAATGACCTTGGCGCCCGGAAAATCATGCTCGAAGCGCAGGATATTGTCGACCTCCGCGCCTCTCCACCCATAGATCGACTGGTCGTCATCCCCGACGCAGCAGACATTCCTGCGCCCCTGCGCCAGGAGCCGCAGCCACAGATACTGCGCCACATTGGTGTCCTGGTACTCATCGACCAGGATGAAGCGAAACCGGTCCTGATAGAGGGCGAGCACGTCTTGATGCTGGCGGAAGATGCCGATGACGTGCAGCAAGAGGTCGCCGAAATCGGCGGCGTTGAGCGTCGCCAGCCGCGCCTGATAGGCGACATAAAGCTTCACCCCCTTGCCGTTGCCGAAGGCCATGCCTTCGCCGGGGGGCACCTTGTCGGGGGTGAGGCCGCGATTCTTCCAGCTGTCGACGAGATGCGCGAATTGCCGCGCCGGCCAGCGCTTCTCGTCGATGTTCTCGGCCGCGATGACCTGCTTCATCAGGCGGATCTGGTCATCGGTATCGAGGATGGTGAAGTCGGAGCGAAGGCCTGCGAGCTCGGCGTGCCGGCGCAGCATCTTGGTCGCGATGGCGTGGAAGGTGCCGAGCCAGGGCATGCCTTCGGCGACCTCGCCGAGCAGGAGGCCTACGCGATGGCGCATCTCGCGCGCCGCCTTGTTGGTGAAGGTGACGGCCAGGATCTGCGACGGATAGGCGCGCGCCGTGGCGATGATATGGGCGATGCGCGTCGTCAGCACCCGCGTCTTGCCGGTGCCGGCGCCCGACAGGACGAGCACCGGCCCGTCGAGCGTCTCGACCGCCTGGCGCTGCTCGGGGTTCAGCCCGTCGAGATAGCTAAGACGCCGCGAGCTCGCCGCCATGGCGCGCGCCGCGAGCCCGCCGGCGCTGGGCGTCACGGGCGCATCGGCGGAAGGGGAGGGCTCGAGGCCAGGGAATCGCTTCGGCTGATCGTGCATACCCCTACATAAGCCGTTCCC
>JBIOEK010000527.1:0-2920 GCA_044445925.1 Hyphomicrobiales bacterium | reverse complement strand
TAGATGGCGTTCTCGATCGCCACCGGATAGACGTTGAAGCCCGACGAGATAATCATGTTCTTCTTGCGGTCGACGATGGTGAACTGGCCTTTTTCGTCCATCCGGCCGATATCGCCGGTGAGGAAATATCCGTCGGCGAAGGCTTCGGCCGTCGCTTCCGGCTTGTTCCAATAGCCCTTGAAGACATTCGGTCCGCGGATCGCCAGCTCGCCGACCTCGTTTGCCCGGAGCACCTCTTTGGGATCCTCGAGCGCCACGACGCGCATATCGATGCCCGGATAGGGAATGCCGATGAGGCCCGGGCTCGACTTCTCGCTCATCACCATGCGGGTGCCGGCGGGCGAGGTCTCGGTCATGCCCCAGCCACCCGCCATGCGCCGGCCGAGCAGGCGTTCGAGCTGCTTCTCGATCTCGAACGGCATGGGAGCGCCGCCCGAGCCGCAAAGCCTTAGAGAGGAGAGGTCACGCTTCTCGATACCGGGCAAGTTGGCGATGGCGATCCACATGGTCGGCACGCCGGGCATCACCGTCGCCCGCCTCGTCTCGATATCCGCGACCACGGCCTCTGCGTCGAAGCGGGGGTGCAGCAACAGCTCGTTGCCGTCGCGCAGCGCACGCAACATCACGCTCGACAGCGCGTAGATGTGGAAGAGCGGCAGGGCGCAGATGATCCGCTCCTGGCCGGGCGTCGGCCCATGGGGCTCTTTCCAGGCACGGTACATGTTGACCGTGGCGGTGAGATTCCCATGGGTCAGCATGGCGCCCTTGGGCATCCCGGTGGTGCCGCCGGTATATTGCAGCAAGGCGACGTCCTCGGGGGAGGCTAGCGGGAAGTCCTGCCGCGCCGGCCTGCGAAACAGATCGAGAAGCGGATGAACCCCTTTCCCCCAGGGAACCGGCGAGGTGGGAGAGGGCCCCCAATGGGCGTCGTCGCCGACGAGAAGGCGTTGGACGAGGCCTTGCTCATGCAAGGAGAGAGCATTCTTGAGGAGCCATCCGAGATTCGTGGTGATCAAGGTCTTGGCGCCCGAATCCTCGAGCTTGTAGGCAAGCTCGCGCGGCGCATCGAGCGGGCTCAGATGCACGACCCTGGCGCCGAGCCGGAGCAAGGCGAAGAACGAGATCGGATGATAGGGGGTGTTCGGCAGATAGAGCGCGACCGTCTCGCCCTTGCCGATGCCGGCCTCGACGAGCCCGGTCGCGAGCTCGGCGACCCGGGAAGCAAGGGTCGCAAAATCAAGACGCGCCTCGCGATAGGAGATCGCCGGCCGCGCCGGGCCCTCACGGCAGGCCGCGTCGAGAAGCCCTTGCAAGGCGCCGGTCTCGATCGCGGCGTCCCAGTGCGCCGCCTCCGGGAAGGCCTCGACCCAAGGGCGGGGAAACTGCGTGCTCATGGCGCGCAAATCGGCCGCTGACCGCTCATCGACTCCTCCCTGTCAAACGTCCGGCTGGCCCTGAACCTCGATTTCGAGGTTACTTGATGGCAGGAAGAGACGCCAGCAGCTGGGCTCATCGATACTGAAGCTCGCCCGCCACGGCGCCCGTCAAGGGTCGACGCGGCGCCTTGTGCCTCGTGGCAGTCCGCTCTTTCGGGTCTCGATTCAGCCAGCCGGACGCGACCGGCTTTCGCGTGCCTAGGCCCATGCCGAAACCGGTGTTCGCCTCGCCGACCGTGGGGTTTCCCCCAACGCGATGGCAATCGAGCGCCTCTGATTGCTTGGATAAGATTCAATGAATTCCATCGCTAAGAGGCGATGATTTAGGGTTAAGTTCGCCAAGTTGCTGCGTATTCGCTAAAAACAGATTATGGGTATCAGATGACGGATGGGGAGATAGACTGATGAAACTGTCATATCGTCTGGCCTTGCTGGGCGCATTGTTGCTGGCCGCCGGGTCGGAGGCGGCGCCCGCGCAAGCCGCGCGGCTCGACATGGTCGGGGGCTACTACGCCCCGGGCATGATCGTCGTGCGCACCCATCAGCGGCGCCTGTTCCTGACGCTCGGCGGCGGCCAGGCGCTTTCCTATCCGGTCGCCGTCGGCCTGCCGGGCAAGCAATGGCGAGGCTCCACGCGCGTCGACGGCAAATATGTCCGCCCCGCCTGGTCGCCGCCCGCCGAGGTCAAGCGCGACAAGCCTTGGATTCCCGCCGTGATCCCGCCCGGCCCGCATAATCCGATGGGCGAGCGAGCCCTGACGCTTGCTGGCGGCGAATACGCTATTCACGGCACCAATATGCCGAACTCCGTCGGCAAGTTCGCGAGCTATGGCTGCATCCGCATGTTCAATGCCGACATCATCGATCTCTATGACCGCGTCTCGGTCGGCACCGTCGTGCTGGTCGAGCCCTGAGGCAAATTTGCGGCCAGGCCGAGATCTCGCGGCCTGGCGCGAAGATGGCGCATCGGCGCTGAGCAGGCTTCAATGGTGGGCCTGGCAAAACAGCGTCAGGCTGCGCACGGCTTCGTCCTTGTTGGCGAAAGCCCTGGATTCGCTGCGCACAAGACGGACGAGCTCCACAGGAGTGAACCCCGAATGGTCGCAGGCAGGCCGGAGCCGTTCCACAATTCTGGCCTCATGCTGCGCGGCCTTGGCTGCCATGAGCAGCACAATGCTTCCGGCAGCGACCGCAAACAGCGTCGCAACCAAGATGCGCGCAAGCGAACGCCTTCCAGCCTCCAGCACTCAAGGCTCCAGCCTTGTTTCCATGACGTCAATATAGGGCGCAACCCGTTGCGCGGCCAGGATCGGTAGATGCGCAGGGCTTCGAGAATGAGGCTCGGTTCCGCCGGACCTCTCCTTCATGCTTTCGGGGAGGGGCCGCTCCATGCTATGGCGGCGCCCGCAACTGCAGGAGCCCTCTTGCCCGCCGCTTTCCATACGTTCCTATGCCTCTCCGACAATATCGGCGTGCTGATCCAC
>JBIOEK010000526.1:0-2922 GCA_044445925.1 Hyphomicrobiales bacterium | reverse complement strand
TCATCTTGCTCATCTTGCCGCGAAGGAAGCTCATCCTCGGTCCCCATGGCGGGGCCGCCCTCCTCCTCCATGTCGGCGGCGGCCAGCAGCTCCTCGCCCGAAGCGCCACCCGCCTGCTGCACCACCCCGACGCCCTGGGACGATAGGATGCGTTGCACGCCTTTGATCGTGTAGCCTTCCCCGTAGAGGAGCCGGCGGATGCCGCGCAGCAGCAGCACATCGCCCGGGCGGTAATAGCGCCTGCCGCCCGAGCGCTTCATCGGCTTGATCTGCGGAAAGCGCGTCTCCCAGAAGCGCAGCACGTGCTGGGGGATATCGAGATCCTCGGCGACCTCGCTGATGGTGCGATAGGCTCCGGTCGCCTTATCCATCAAGACCTCCCGCTGGCCCCGTCCTAGGGACGCTGCCCTTGCGGCGATGAGAATCGATCTGCGCAATCATCGAAGCATGCCACAGGAGCGAGCTTTTGGCTCGTGCCTCTGCAATTGCGACGATCTTCGCAAGTTCGCGGATGCACACACGGAGCCGGCGAGCCCAGAGGGCCTCAGCCGGATCGGCTCGCGGCGGCGCTCAATCGGCCTTGGCGTCGGCGCCATTGTTGATGCGCGCCCGAAGGATATTCGACGGCTTGAACACCAGGACGCGACGGGGCTCGATCGGCACCTCGACGCCGGTTTTCGGATTGCGTCCGATGCGTCGTCCCTTCGAGCGTACGAGGAAAGAGCCGAACGACGACAGCTTGACCTTCTCGCCCTTGGCGATGCGGCTCGACATCTCCCGCAGGACGAACTCGACGATGGAGGCGCATTCGGTGCGCGACAAGCCTAGCTTGCGATAGACCGCTTCGGTGAGGTCCGCCCGGGTGCAGGTGTCGCCCATTGCCTCTTCCTCATTCGCCATCCCACGCCGCCCGATCGGCCGGGCATCCGGCGATCGACGGCCTGTCGCACGCCCCCGCTCGTCGGCGCTGCCGAACCGATCATGCGATCATGACCGTGCGGTAAATTCCAATACTAGATATCTTGCCTCTGTCCGCGCAACCGATTTCAGCGACACGACACGCTACCTCCGGTTAGCGGAGCGCGGAAGGGATTACCAGCGGATCAGCGCGGAACCCCAAGTGAAGCCCCCGCCCATCGCCTCGAGGAGCACGAGATGGCCCGGCTTGATGCGGCCATCACGCACCGCGACCTCGAGCGCGAGCGGGATGGAGGCGGCCGAGGTATTGCCGTGCTGCTGCACGGTCACGATGACCTTGTCGCGCGAGATCCCGAGCTTGTCGGCACTCGCATCGATGATGCGGCGATTGGCTTGATGGGGCACGAACCAGTCGATGTCGTTGGCCGTGATGCGGGCCGCCGCGAAGGCATCCTTGATGACATCGGTGATCATGCCGACGGCGTGACGGAAGACTTCCTTGCCTTCCATGCGCAGATGACCGACTGTTTGCGTCGAGGAGGGCCCGCCATCGACATAGAGCTTCGATTTGTGGCGCCCGTCAGAACGCAGATGCGTCGTGATCACGCCGCGCTCGGCGACCACGCCGAGATTTTCATGCGCCTCGAGAACTACGGCTCCGGCCCCGTCGCCGAACAGCACGCAGGTTCCGCGATCCGTCCAATCGAGGATGCGCGAGAAGGTCTCGGAGCCGATCACCAGGGCCCGATTATGCGAGCCCGAGGTGAGGAATTTGTCGGCGGTGGCGATGGCAAATACGAAGCCAGAGCACACGGCCTGCAGATCGAAGGCGACGCCATGAGTCATGCCGAGCGCCGCCTGGATCTCGGTAGCGGTCGCGGGGAAAGTGTGGTCGGGCGTCGAGGTGGCGAGGATGATCAGGTCGATATCCTCCGCCTTGAGGTGCGCATCCTCGAGAGCTGCCTTCGCGGCGGCGAGGCCTAGCGTCCCCGTCGTCTCGTCGTCGCTGGCGATATGGCGTGCCTTGATGCCGGTGCGCTGGACGATCCACTCGTCCGAGGTATCGACCATCCGCGACAGCTCTTCATTGGTCATGACACGGCGCGGCAGCGACGCGCCGACGCCCACGATCACCGATCTCGATGTCTTCACGCAGTCTTGTCCTCGACGGGCGCTGTGGCGGGGCGCGGAGCGGCGGCCTCGGGAGCCGTTCGCGCTGAGACGAGTTCAAGGGAGCTCAGGCTCGCCTGAATCACGTCGACGAGATTGTAGCGCGCCATGTCATAGGCGAGTTCGATGGCGCTCGCAAAGCCCAGCGCGTCCGTGCCTCCATGGCTCTTGATGACGACGCCGTTCAGGCCCAGGAACACGCCGCCATTGACCTTGCGCGGATCCATCTTGTCGCGCAGCGCGCCGAAGGCGTGGCGGGCGAACAGGTAGCCAATGCGCGCCATCAGTGTGCGGTTCATGGCGTTGCGCAGATAGGAGGCGATCTGCTTTGCGGTGCCCTCGGCCGTCTTCAGCGCGATGTTGCCGGAAAAGCCCTCCGTCACGACCACATCCACCGAGCCGAGGCCGACATCGTCGCCCTCGACGAAGCCGACATAGTCGAGATCGGCGAGATTGGCCTCGCGCAGGATGCGTCCGGCCCGGCGGATGGGCTCGAGACCCTTGATCTCCTCGACGCCGACATTGAGGAGGCCGACGAGCGGCTTGTCGACATCGAAGACGATGCGGGCCATGGCGGCGCCCATCACAGCGAGATCGGTGAGGTGCTTGGCATCGGCGCCGATCGTCGCGCCGACATCGAGCACGATGCTCTCGCCGCGGGCATTGGGCCAGATGGCGGCGATGGCCGGACGCTCGACGCCGGCCATCGGGCGCAGGCAGAAGGTCGCCATCGCCATCAGCGCGCCGGTGTTGCCGGCCGACACCGCGACATCGGCTTCCTTCTTTTTCACCGCCTCGATGGCGAGCCACATCGAGGACTTCCAGCGGCCGGCG
>JBIOEK010000525.1:0-2925 GCA_044445925.1 Hyphomicrobiales bacterium | reverse complement strand
GTCGAAGAAGCCCTGGATCTGGCCGGCATGCAGATCGACGGTGAGCACCCGGTCGGCGCCGGCGCGGGTGATCAGGTTGGCGACGAGCTTGGCCGAGATCGGCGTGCGCCCCGTGGCGCGGCGATCCTGCCGGGCATAGCCGAAATAGGGCATCACCGCCGTGATCCGCTTGGCCGAGGAGCGGCGCAGCGCATCGATGATGATGAGCAGCTCCATCAAATGGTCGTTTGCCGGATAGGAGGTCGATTGGATGACGAACACGTCCTGGCCGCGCACATTCTCCTGGATCTCGACGAAGATCTCCATATCGGCGAAGCGGCGCACCGAGCAGGCGGTGAGCGGAAGCTCGAGATATTCACCGATGGCCTCGGCCAGCGCCCGGTTCGAATTGCCGGCAACGAGTTTCATCGGATGCGCCATCATCTGCCTCCCGAGGCGTCGCTGCCTCGTCGGGCCGGCTCTTAGCAACCTTCTCGCCCTGGAACAATGAGCGCGCCGGCGAGCCCTTGTGGAGACGATCAGCCAGGCAGGCTCGCGGCCCTGGCGGGCCTGAGCCAGGAACGGCGCGCATAGCGGGCGTCCCTGGCATGGGCGCTGTGCACGTTGTCGACGAATTGGCGCGCGCACGCGTCCCAGCTGAAGGTCAGGGCGTGGGCGCGCGCCCTTTCCCTCGGTATGTCGAGCGCCGCGAGCGCGGCCTTGGCGAGATCGTGGTCAAGCGCCCCGGCCCCGCTCTCGCCGATCACGTCGAGCGGACCGGCTACGGGATAGGCCGCGACCGGCTGGCCGCTGGCCAGCGCCTCGAGGAGCACTATGCCGATGGTGTCGGTGAGGCTCGTAAAGACGAAGACATCGGCCGACGCATAGGCGGCGGCGAGCGCCTCCCCGTGCAGCGCCCCGGTGAAATGCGCGCGCGGGAAGCGCGCCTCGAGGGCACGGCGCTCGGGCCCGTCCCCGATGACGACCTTCGAGCCGGGCAGATCGAGCGAGAGGAAGGCGCCGAGATTCTTCTCGACCGCCAACCGCCCGCAGGAGAGGAAGATCGGCCGCGGCAGCTCGAGGACCGAAGTGGCGCGCGGCCGGAAGAGCTCGGCATCGACGCCGCGCGACCAGCGCATCAAGCGCTTGAAGCCGCGCTCCGCGAGCTCGCGCTCGAGGCTCGCGGTCGCGACCATGACGCCCGCTCCCGAATTGTGGAAATGCCGCATCAGCGCATAGGTGAGGGCGGAAGGCGCGATGCGCCGCGCCGCGAGATATTCGGGAAAGCGCGTATGGTAGCTCGTGGTGAAGGGGCGCCCGCTGCGCAGGCAGGCGATCTGCGCGCAGATGCCGAGCGGCCCTTCGGTGGCGATATGGATATAATCGGGCTGGGCTGCCTCGATGCGCGCCGCGATCACGCCTGGCCGGGTGAGCGCGATGCGCACCTCGCGATAGGTCGGGAGCGGCACCGTGCGGAAGGTGGCGGGCGTCAGCATCTTTATGTCGACGCCCAGGCGCGGCGCCTCGCGCAGCACGTTCTCAAGCGAGCGCACCACCCCGTTCACCTGCGGCGCCCAGGCATCGGTGACGACGAGGATGCGCGTCAAGCCGCCGTGTCCAGGAGGGGCGCTTGCGCCGGGCCCGCCGTCGCGACCATGGGCAGGCGCGCACTGGCGTCGAGCCAGCGCACGATCTCGAAGCGCCCGTCGAGATGCTCGACGAGCGCCGTGCAGCTCTCGACCCAATCGCCGCTGTTGAGATAGGCGATGCCGTCATAGTGCTCGATCGCGGCGTGGTGGATATGGCCGCAGATGATGCCGTCGACGCCCTCGCGCCTGGCTTCCGCGACCAGCACCTCCTCGAAACGGCCCATATAGTTCACCGCCTGCTTCACCCGGTGCTTGGCCCAGGCCGACAGCGACCAATAGGTGAAGCCGAGGCGGCGCCGCACCGCATTGACCTGCCGGTTGAGCCAGAGCGCGAGATCATAGAGCACATCGCCGACCGAGGCCAGCCACACCGCGTGGCGCACCACCATGTCGAACTGGTCGCCGTGCAGGACCAGGAAGCGCTTGCCCTCGACGCTGGTGTGCACCAGGCGATCGACCACCTTCACCCCGCCGAATTTGAGGCCGAGGAAATTGCGCAGGAACTCGTCGTGATTGCCGGGGATATAGATGATCTTGGTACCCTTGCGGGCCTTGCGCAGCAGCTTCTGGAGCACGTCGTTATGGCCTTGGGGCCAATACCATCCCGAGCGCCTCAGCCGCCAGCCGTCGATGAGGTCGCCGACCAGATAGAGGGTCTTGGTGTCATAGGCCTTGAGGAAATCGAGGAAATGCTGGTCCTGGCTCGAGCGCGTGCCGAGATGCAGGTCCGAAACGAAGATCGCCGCGACCTTCCTCTTCGAATCGGCGTCCAATTGATCGAGCATGGCGGCGTTAGACTCGAACAGCGTCTCAGTTTGATGACAGGGGTCACCTCTCCCCTTGCACGGCCGCCCTCGTTCTCCCGCAAAAGTCGGGCCTTTGCGGAAGCGGGTGTCATCCCCGGCGAGCCGCCACACGAAACCCCTAAGCCGAGTTCGCAAGACCGCTCTGAGTGGCGGCGAGGGAAGGGGATCCATTTCTTGCTTGGCCATTTCTTGCTTGGCCAGGATCTTAATTGGGCAGGAGCATGGATTCCCTTCCCCTCGCGCTCCTGCGCTCCGCTTCGGAGCGCTCGGCCGGGAATGACAAGACGAGAACTTTGCGGGCCCCGGCCGCGGGACAAGGAGCGCCCCTTCCTTGCTTAGCTTGCGCTGCTGCGTTAGCACCCGGGCTCATTGCCGAAGGTTGCCAAAGAAATGTCGAGCAAATCCGACAAGCAAAATCGCCTGAAGGCCCGGCTGCCGCGCGGGCTCGCCGACCGCGGCCCGTCCGAGATTGCGGCGACCGAGCGCATGCT
>JBIOEK010000524.1:0-2927 GCA_044445925.1 Hyphomicrobiales bacterium | reverse complement strand
CTCCTGCGCTACGGGCTCGAGCGGCGCTGCGCCAAGGTGCGGGCCTGCGAGGTGCCCGTGCTGGCGCTCGAGGAGGAAGGCTCGGAGGCGCGCCGCAGGATCGGCGCCGAGATCACCAAGGCGATCACTGAGGATCGCGCCGAGGCGATCGTGCTCGGCTGCGCCGGCATGGCAAGGCTCGCGGCCTCGCTGTCGCTCGAGCACGGCGTCCCGGTGATCGACGGGGTTTCGGCGGCGGTGACGCTCGTCGAAGGCCTGGCGCGGCTGGGCCTCAGGACGTCGAAGCGCGGGCCCTATGCGGAGCCGCGCGCCAAGCCCTATGCCGGAATCCTCGCAGGCTTCGCGCCGCGAAGGGAAATCCCTAAAATGTAGCGATCGGCGTTGCGCATCGGTCTTCGGATGCCAAGCGCGATTGCGTGAACCTCGCTTCCGAGCGGTGCCAGTCGGGCCGGCACGGTTTGACGGATCGCCGCTATCGGTAGAAGATTTCCCGCGTGAACGGCTTCGATTCCAGGCGCATCGGCCCTTGGCCGCGCGCGGCGCTCGCCGCCTCGGCGATTCTCGCTTGCCTCTCGGTCTCGGGCGCCGCGGAGCTCGACAGCAAGCCCGCGCGCGATCTGTTCGGGGCGGTGACCGGCCCGTCCACCGGATCCCCCAAGCCCATCGGCTTCTTCGCCAAGGGCTGCCTCGCAGGCGCCGTGTCGCTGCCGCTCGACGGGGATGACTGGCAGGTGATGCGGATTTCCCGCAACCGCAATTGGGGCACGCCAGCGCTGGTGAAGACGATCGAGCACCTCGCGCATGACGCGCACAAAGCCGGCTGGCCGGGGCTCTTGATCGGCGACATGTCGCAGCCGCGCGGCGGGCCGATGAAGACCGGCCATGCCTCGCATCAGATCGGCCTCGATGCCGATATCTGGCTCACTCCCATGCCTACGCACACCTTGTCGCGCGCCGAGCGCGAGGAGATGGCGGCCGTGAACGTGGTGGCGCCCGACCGGCTCGGCGTCGACCATTCGGTCTGGACGCCTGCCCATATGGCGCTCATCAAGGCCGCGGCCTTGCAGCCCCAGACGACGCGCATCTTCGTCAACGCGGCGATCAAGAAGGAATTGTGCCGCACGGCAGGTCCGGATCGCGCCTGGATGACCAAGGTGCGTCCCTACTGGGGCCATGACGACCATATCCATATCCGCCTCGCCTGCCCCGAAGGCGCGTCCTCCTGCGAGGATCAGGACGCTCCGCCCGAGGGCGATGGCTGCGGCGAGAAGGACCTCGCTTATTGGTTCCAGCCGGGCGTCCTGCATCCGACGCCCGGCAAGCCTCACCCGCCTCTGCCGCTCTCGGCGCTGCCCGAGGCGTGCCGGGCGCTGCTGCTGGAGAAGTGATTCAGCCCTTCGGCCGCTTGTCCACCACGCGCTTCGCCTTGCCGACCGAGCGCTCGATGGCGCCGGGAGGCGTGACCGAGACCTTAGCCCTCACGCCGACCAGGTTCTTGACCGAGCGGGCGAGCTGGCGCGCGGCGGCGGAGCGGTGCGACTCGGAGGCTGTCTCGGCGCGCGCCTCGACGAAGATCTCCATCTCGTCGAGCCGGCCTTCGCGGGTCAGCACGATCTGGTAATGGGCCGCGAGCGTCTCGATCTTGAGAAGCTCCTCCTCGATCTGGGTCGGGAAGACGTTGACGCCGCGCACGATCATCATGTCGTCGGCGCGCCCCGTGTTATTATCCAAGCGCCGCACCGTGCGCGCCGTGCCGGGCAGAAGCCGCGTGAGATCGCGGGTGCGGTAGCGGATCACCGGCATCGCTTCCTTGGTCATCGAGGTGAAGACGAGCTCGCCCTTCTCGCCGTCCGGCAGGGGAGATCCGGTCGCGGGATCGATCACCTCGGGGAAGAAGTGGTCCTCCCAGATATGCAGCCCGTCCTTGGTCTCGACGCATTCATTGGCGACGCCGGGCCCCATCATCTCGGAGAGCCCGTAGATGTCGACGGCATGCATGTCGAACTCCTCCTCGATCTCCTGGCGCATGGCATTGGTCCAGGGTTCGGCGCCGAAGATCCCGATCTTGAGCGAGGAGGCGCGCGGATCGAGGCCCTCTCTGCGGAACTCGTCGAGGATGGCGAGCATGTAGGAGGGCGTGACCATGATGATATCGGGCGAAAAATCGCTGATGAGCTGCACCTGCCGCTCGGTCATTCCGCCCGACATCGGGATGACGCCGCAGCCGAGCTTCTCGGCGCCGGCATGCGCGCCGAGCCCGCCGGTGAACAATCCATAGCCATAGGCGATATGGGCGAGCATGCCGGGCCGCGCGCCCGAGGCCCGCATGGAGCGCGCCACGAGCGAGGCCCAGATATCGAGATCGGCCTTGGTGTAGCCGACCACGGTCGCCTTGCCGGTGGTGCCGGAGGAGGCGTGGAGGCGCGCGATCTTCTCACGCGGCACCGCGAACAGGCCGAAGGGGTAATTGTCGCGCAGGTCGCCCTTGACGGTGAAGGGGAAGCGGGCGAGGTCGTCGAGCCCACGAAGCGAGGACGGGCGGAGGCCGGCCGCATCGAAGCTGCGCGTGTAGTGAGCGACGTTGGCGTAGGCGTGGTGCAGCACGCGGCGCAGGCGCTCGAGCTGAAGGACCCGCAATCGCTCGCGCGGCATCGTCTCGACGTCGGGCGCGAACATTCCGTGCGACGGTTCGCCGTGCGACGGTTCGCCGTGCGACGGTTCGTTTCGTCTCGGTCTCGCGGCTTGAGCGGTCATGGCGGCCATCCTTCTAAACGGGCCTTCTAAACGGGTGCTGAGCCCGCGTCGGGGTCGTTGCGCGCGGCATCCAAGAGAGCGGCGACCTCGCGCGCGAGCGTCGCCCCATCCGATGTCAAGCGCTTGCTCCAACCGGCGAGCAGCCCGCCCAAGTGCTGAAGCCCGCGGGCGCG
>JBIOEK010000523.1:0-2933 GCA_044445925.1 Hyphomicrobiales bacterium | reverse complement strand
CGATCTCCTCGCCCGCCGCGCGTCGGCTGGATGGCTTGCCCAGCCGACGGTCGGCCAACCCAGCCTCGCCCTCATCCCGCAAACGGTCGCGCCAGCGCCGAAACGAGCGCTCGCACATCCCCAGCATCTCCGCCGCCTCCGCCTGGCTCAGCGCGCCCTCTTCCTGACGTTCCAGCAATGCCTCAAACCGCATCCGACGTATCCCTTCGTGTATGCGTGCCCGGTCCATGCCTGCTCCCTGTTTGGAGCAGTTCTAAACCGGACACTTCACGAGCTACATAATCCGGACACATCACGAGCTTGCCACACAGTCACGGCTCGTTCTTGCTCTCGCGAGTCTAATCGCCCTAGGCTTTGACGTGAGCGGAATTTCCGTTGAAGCGGAGGCCTCGCAGGCCATGAAGACAAAGAGGCCATAGGATGCACACATCCAAGCTCGTCCACATCGTCGGCTGTCATGCAGAGGGCGAGGTCGGCGACGTCATCGTCGGGGGCGTCGCGCCACCGCCCGGCGAGACGCTGTGGCAGCAATCGCGCTTCATCGCGAAGGATCAGGCGCTACGCGATTTCGTCCTCAATGAACCACGCGGCGGCGTCTTCCGTCACGTCAACCTTCTCGTGCCGGCGAAGGATGCGCGCGCCCAGATGGGTTGGATCATCATGGAGCCCGAGGACACGCCGCCGATGTCGGGGTCGAACTCGATCTGCGTCTCGAAGGTGCTGCTCGACACCGGCATCCTGCCGATGCAGGAGCCCGAAACGCGCCTGACGCTCGAGGCGCCGGGCGGCATCGTGGAGGTCACCGCCATTTGCCGGGACGGCAAGGCCGAACGCATCACCGTGCGCAATCTCCCGTCCTTCGCCGACAAGCTCGACGTGCCGCTGGAGGTCGAGGGCATCGGCACTCTCACCGTCGATACCGCCTATGGGGGCGACAGCTTCGTCATCGTCGATGCGCGAGCCCTCGGATTCTCGATCGTTCCCGACGAGGCGAGGGACATCGCCGAGATCGGCATGAAGATCACCCGCGCCGCCAACCAGCAGCTCGGCTTCTCCCACCCCGAGAACCCGGACTGGAATCACATCTCCTTCTGCCAGGTGGCAGCGCCCGTCGCGCTCGATGGCGGCGTGCTCAGCGGCGCGAACGCCGTTGCCATTCGTCCGGGCAAGATCGATCGTTCGCCTTGCGGCACTGGCTGCTCGGCTCGAATGGCGGTGCTGCATGCTCGCGGCATCCTGAAGACCGGCGACGGTTTCGTCGGGCGTTCGATCATCGGCTCGCGCTTCGATTGCCGAATCACGGCGCTGGCGAGCGTAGGCGGCCGCGCGGCGATCTTGCCCTCCCTCTCGGGCCGAGCCTGGATAACTGGCACCAAGCAATTGATGCTCGATCCTGCCGATCCGTGGCCGGCCGGCTATCGCCTCTCCGACACTTGGCCGCGCATGGCGGGACAGGAGGGATGAGATCGGGCGCGCTTGCCTGCGAGCGGAGCCTGCGTCGGCCGCAGGCACGGGCGAGGATCGGCGACATCGGCCTTGCCCCAAGATGGCCGGACGGTGTCGGAACCGGGGCATTGTCGGGCACGTTAAGATCGCGTAAACCATCTCGTGTCCCAATGCGGTCGAGTCTTCGGCCGAGCAGCCTGGAGTAAGCAATGAGCTTGCTATTCGCTCAAATGCAACGTTCCCCCTGGAATTCCGCGAAGGTGGTGCTTGGCGCCTCCGCGCTTCTCGCCGCCGCTTTCTTCCTTCTGCACGGCTGAGACCGCCGGCGCCGCCGGCCCCGAGCTCGCCATGCCGCAATCGATCAAGAAGGGCTACAAAGCCTTGCTCGCCGAGGCCGATTCGATCGTGCCGGCGATCGATATCGATGAGGCGCGCGGCTTGCAGGGGCGCGAGGATACGGTCTTCGTCGACTTGCGCGATCCGCGCGAGATCGAACGCGAGGGCAAGATGCCAGGCGCCTTCCATTGCCCGCGCGGCATGCTGGAGTTCTGGATCGATCCTGAAAGCCCTTATCACAAGCCGGTCTTCGCCGAGGACAAGCGCTTTGTCTTCTTCTGCGCCGGGGGCTGGCGCTCGGCTCTCGCTGCAAGGACGGCGATCGAGATGGGCCTTCACCCGGTCGCGCATATGAAGGGTGGTTTCGGAGCCTGGAAGAAGGCCGGTGCACCGACCGAGATGCCTGCGCCCAGAAAACCCGAGCCCAAGACGTAGGCCTGCGTCCCGCCGGGTCGATCTCGGCTGTTTCGTAAGAGTTGCGCGCCCTGCCGTTTGACGGGGCTATCCGATCCGATAGAAGCGGGCGACAACCCCGCCCCCGGAGCCTGACATGACCATGATCGTCGACCTTCTCGCGCGCGAGATTCTCGATTCGCGCGGCAATCCGACGGTCGAGGTGGATGTGGTTCTGGAAGACGGATCGCTCGGCCGCGCTTCGGTCCCTTCCGGGGCGTCGACCGGCGCTCATGAGGCCGTGGAGCTGCGCGATGGAGGCAAGAGATATCTCGGCAAGGGCGTGAGAACGGCGCTCGAGGCCGTGACCAACGATATCGCCGAGGCCGTGGTCGGCATGGATGCGCAGGACCAGGTGGCGATCGACCAGACGATGATCGATCTCGACGGCACGCCAAACAAGCGCAAGCTCGGCGCCAACGCCATCCTCGGCGTGTCGCTGGCCGCGGCGAAGGCCGCCGCTCAGGCGAGCGGGCTGCCGCTCTTTCGTTATGTCGGAGGTGCTTATGCGCGCACATTGCCGGTCCCGATGATGAACATCGTCAATGGCGGCGTGCATGCCGACAACCCCATCGATTTCCAGGAATTCATGATCATGCCGATCGGCGCGGCAAGCTTCGCCGAGGCGGTTCGCATGGGATCGGAGGTTTTCCACACCTTGAAATCGGCGCTCAAGCGGGATGGGCACAATACCAATG
>JBIOEK010000522.1:0-2939 GCA_044445925.1 Hyphomicrobiales bacterium | reverse complement strand
GTTCAGTGTCTCGGGGCGCCCGCCGTTTAGCGCCACCATATTGGCGCCGAAGCTCGTCTGCAGCGGCGTGAAGCGGTAGAGCTGGTTCAGCACCACATCGGCCATCGCGTCGCGCTTCACCTCGATGACGATGCGCATGCCCTGCCGGTCGCTCTCGTCGCGCAGGTCCGAGATGCCTTCGATCTTCTTCTCGCGCACCAATTCGGCGATACGCTCGATCAGCGTCGTCTTGTTCACCTGATAGGGAATTTCGGTGACGATGATCGCTTGGCGCTCCTTGCGCATCTCCTCGATCTCGGTGGTGGCGCGCATCACGATCGAGCCGCGGCCGAGATGATAGGCGGAGCGGATGCCGGCCCGCCCCAGGATCGAGCCGGCCGTCGGGAAATCCGGCCCCGGAACGATCGCCATCAATTCGTCGATCGAGATCGCCGGATCGTCGATATAGGCGATGCAGGCGTCGATCACCTCGCCGAGATTATGGGGGGGAATATTGGTCGCCATGCCGACCGCGATGCCGCCCGCCCCATTGACCAGAAGGTTCGGGAACTTTGCCGGCAAGACCACGGGCTCGCGTTCCTTGCCGTCGTAATTGTCGCGGAAATCGACCGTGTCCTTGTCGAGATCGTCGAGCAGCGACATCGCCACGCGCTCGAGCCGCACCTCAGTGTAGCGCTCGGCTGCCGGCGGATCGCCGTCGATCGAACCGAAATTGCCCTGGCCGTCGATGAGCGGCAGGCGCATCGAGAATTCCTGCGCCATGCGCACCAGCGCATCATAGATCGCGAGATTCCCGTGCGGGTGGAATTTGCCCATCGTCTCGCCGGTGACGCGGGCCGATTTGTTGTAGGAACGCTCCGGCGTGAAGTTCATTTCCCGCATGGCGTAGAGGATGCGCCGGTGCACGGGCTTGAGCCCGTCGCGCACATCGGGCAGCGCCCGGCTCACGATCACGCTCATGGCGTAATCGAGGTAGCTCCTCTTCATCTCGTCGGTGATGGAGACGGGACGGATATCGCTGCGCCCGCCGCTCTCGGGCGGGCTGTCGTGGTCTTCGGCCAAGGGGCGAATCTTCCAAGATTTCGATTGTTCTCAGATAAGCCATCCCGGGCGGATTTACCACCTCCAAGCCTGTTGCTTGCGCAAAAGGAAAGTGACGCCTTTCTAGATATTTAGCTCGTGTTTGCGGAGATCGGACGGGACCGGATCCGGGAGGGGCCGGATCAGGCCGGCGAAAATCCGAATCGACAGGGCGAATTCCCCCGACAGCTGCCCATCTGCGAGAGCCATTCCCGGGTAGAGCGTCTCAGATCGATCGCGGCGGCCTTTCTGGCGGGCCAAGAGGCGCTCGGATCAGCGGATGGGATAACAGCAATCTCTCTTGGTTCCGCTTCGCCGGATAATGCTCTAAGCTCGTCGGAGCGCCGGTGGGGAGAGGGACAGACGTCGATGGTCAGGGCATTTGCTGTTGCGTGGATCCTTGTTTCGGCCGGCACGGCCCAGGCGCAAAGCTTTGCCTGCCGCTATGCGAGCAGCGACGATGAATTGGCGATCTGCGCCAGCGAGACCCTTTCGCGTCTCGATCAACGGATGTCGTATCTTTATACCGACCTGCGCCGGACGCTGGTCGGAGAGGCGCGGACGGATTTGGAAATCAGCCAGCAAGAATGGTTGCAGCGCCGAGGGCGATGCGGCGACAATGCAGCCTGCATCGCGAGCGTCTACAGGGTGAGGATCGAGCGGCTCGAGAACTGGAATTGATGAAGTTCTAGAACGGGATATCGTCGTCGAGCTCGCCCGCATATTTGCCGCCACCACTTGCGGCAGGTACCGGGCGCCGTTCCATCGGCGAAGAGCGGCCGAACTGGGCCGAGCTGCGCCCCTCATCGCCGGCATCCTCGCTCACGGCTCCTGCCCCGCCGCCGCCACGCGCATCGAGCAAGGTCAGCTCGCCGCGGAAACGCTGCAGCACCACCTCGGTGGATCGGCGCTTATTGCCCTGCTGGTCCTGCCATTCGCGATTCTGCAGCTGGCCCTCGATATAGACCTTGGAGCCCTTCTTCAGGAATTGCTCAGCGACCCGGCCGAGATTCTCGTTGAAGATCACGACGTCATGCCATTCGGTGCGCTCCTTGCGCTCGCCCGATGTCTTGTCCTTCCAGCTCTCCGAGGTGGCGATGCGCAAGGACACCACCGGATCGCCCGAGTTCAGGCGGCGCACCTCGGGGTCCTTGCCGAGATTGCCGACCAGGATGACCTTGTTCACACTTCCGGCCATGACGCTCACCTTTCTCCCCAAACGCACACCAGCTGAACGACCCTAGCAAGCTACGCCGCCAAGGTCTCGCTCGATGGGCATTATCCACCGCTCATATCGAGCCATATTGTTCCACAAATGTTCTCATCGCGCAAGCCATGAAGTCAAGTCCCCTGCGACATTCGCGTCACGCCGGGAGCGCGTCCCCCTTGAGCATGCGCGCGGCGAGCGCATAGCCCCCGCCCGCGCCGTCGACGAAATGCATATGGTCGTCATGCATCACGTCCGGCACGATGCAGGTAACGAGCGCTTCCTTCTGGCGAAAGGCGCCGAAGCTGAGCACGCCGCGGGACCTGAGCTCGCCGAGGCGACGCTCGACGCTGTCGGCCGTCTGCGGCGAGCAATCGACGGTCATGCGCAAGCCGTCGTCGAATTTGCGGAAATCGGTGTTCTGCGTCGTCTGGCGCCGGTAATGGGTGGGGTCGAAGCCGCTGACCTTGATGCCCGTCCTCAAGATGAGCCAGGACAAGGCTCCGATGAGACGCAGCTTGAACCGGCGCGCGGCGAGCGATTCGGTGCGTCGCGAGGCGCGGGCCTCGAGCTCGAGGCCTTGCGGAGGCCAGCGCACCGGCGGCCCCTCGGCCGGCACCGGATGGCCGTCGCGATCGAGCGCGTGCAGCAT
>JBIOEK010000521.1:0-2946 GCA_044445925.1 Hyphomicrobiales bacterium | reverse complement strand
GGGCGTCATTCCCTATACCGCCGTGGATGAGATGCATCGCTATTGCAGCCCGAACAAGCTGTACGAATTCATCATGGCCGGCTTGCCGATCCTCGCGAGCGACTTGCCTTATCTTCGCGACGTCATCGAAGGCTACGGGCTCGGCTGGCTCGGCGATCTCGGAACGCCGGCTTCGACGAGCGAGCTGATGAGCAAAGCTGCGCTGGGGGACGATTTGACGGGAAATCTGGACGCGGCCCGCGGCAAGCTGAATTGGGAAATAGAAGGCGCCAAGCTCGTCGACATCTATGCGAGCATCTGAGCGTCTGACCCGAAATTCGCGAGAGCCTGAGCGTTTCCCGTCATTGCGAGCGAAGCGAAGCAATCCAGGCCTTTGCATCCCTCTGGATTGCTTCGTCGCTGCGCTCCTCGCAATGACGGGGAGAGGGGTACCGCTTGTGGGGAGGCCCATCGCGGGCCGGCGTCCTATGGCTTCGTGAAAACGACGAACTTGCGTTGATCGGAGACATCGTCCTCGATCGACTGCACGACCAGGCCTGCCGACGCCGCCACCTCACGGATTTCATCGTTGCTGAAAATGAATGCGCAGGAGGCGTATTGCGGGTCGAGAGGAGATCGCGCCTTGTGCAGCACGCCCTGCCGGACGGCGTAGTTCGGAAGATAAAAATCGGCGACGAGTACTCCAGCCCTTTTCATGAGATGCGCTGCAAGCGCCGTCACCCACACGGCATTGTCGAAGTTCTGGTGAATGAAAAATTCCCGCCCGACAACCGTGTCGTATTTGCCGAACTCGGCGAATATCTCTTCGCGTTCCGACAGATGAAGATAGGTGCAGGTCGCGGGAGAGTTGCCGCGCGCAACGGCGATGGCAATCTGGCTGACGTCGAGCCCGAGGTAAGATCTGCAAATCAACCCGAGCTGCTTTCCGAGGAACCCCGCACCGCAGCCGATCTCGGCCACGCTCCTGCCGACGATCTCCTCCCCCCTTGCCCAGATGCGCAGGGTCGCATTGGGCGCCCCGGTCTTGAAGCGCGTGAGCATGGTGCCGAAGACCTCGCGACGACTCATCCCGGATAGGTCGGCCACGACTTCGAGCGAGGCGCTGCGGACGAGATGGGGCGCCTTCGCCTCGGTCGACAGATAGAGCATCCACTCCTTGTCCCACTTGTCGACAATATGGTCCTCCGCGACCGGAAAAACCTCATGGGCTCGGTAGGCCGTGATGGTCATGGGATCAACCTTCTGAGCCCAAAGGCTAGACTGCGCGGGGGCAGGATGTCGAGAAACTCGTCGCGCCTTCCGCCGCGTCGCTTGGCCAGCGGGCTCCACAATCCGGACTCAACATTCCTCAACATTTTCCAAAGGTCCATTGGCTGCTCGAGCCCGATGCATCCCCCGCGGAGCTTGACGACGCATCGCCGCCTTGCAAGATCAATCCGGCCGGCCGGAGAGCCCGCCCAGGACCGCCGAAATGACCGCCCCCAAGATCGCCCCGATGACCGCCTACGATCCAAACAACATCTTCGCCAAGATCCTGCGCGGCGAGGTGCCTTGCCACAAGGTGCACGAGGACGAGCATACGCTGGCTTTCATGGACATCATGCCGCGCGGCAAAGGTCACACGCTGGTGATCCCCAAGACCCCTGCCCGCAACATCCTCGATGTGCCGGCCGATATGCTTTCGCGCACCGTCCTCGCCGTGCAACGCGTCGCCCGGGCCGCCAAGATCGCCTACGAGGCGGACGGGATCACGCTGTTGCAATTCTCCGAGCAGGCAGGCGGCCAGGTGGTGTTCCACCTGCATTTCCATGTGCTGCCCCGCCATCAAGGCGTCCCTCTCTTGCCGCCGCACGGCAATATCGAAGCCAATGACAAGCTCGCGGCCGAGGCCGCCAAGCTGCGCGCCGCGTTCGCCGGGCTCGAGGCCTGAGCGAGCAAGCCTTGAGCCGATCTACCCTCTTGCGCTCACCGGCACCGAGCGCCCAGATAGGGAAGCAGGCGGTCGTCCTGCACAGTTGCCGACGGCACGGCAAGCCATATCGACCCCTCTCGAGGGAATAATGATCCCTTTCCTCATCGGACTTTCGATCTGCCTCGTCGTCTGGGGCGCCGGGCGCGGAATAATCTCCATTCCGCCGGGCTCCATCGCACGGCTCGCCCGCAACTCGAGCGTCATCGGCTGCATCTTGATCGCGATCCTGTTCGGCCTGCGCGGCCATCTCGAGATTTCGGCCCTGGCGTTGGGCTTCGCCTGGTGGCTCAATGGGAAAGGTGGATTTCCGAGCCTGCGCTTCGGCGGCAAGAGCTTTGGCGGTTTCGGCGGTCCCGCCGCGGGCGCCGTCTCGACCTTGCGCACGGCCATGATCGAGATGCGTATCGACCATGCCACGGGCGGGATGCGCGGGACGGTGCTCGCCGGCACCTTCGTGGGCCGCGAGCTTGAGCTCATGACCCAGGCCGAGCTCTCCGCGCTCGCCGGCGAATGCGCCAAGCTCGATTCTGAGGGAGCAAGGCTCCTACAGGCTTATCTCGACCGCCGCTTCGCCGGACGGCGTGAAGACGCATATGCTGACGCTGACCCTGGCCCTCATCGGCGCCGGCCGGGTGCGATGACGGCGGAGGAGGCCTATGAGGTTCTCGGCCTTGCGCCTGGCTCCCCCGACGAGGCGGTCCGCCGGGCCTACAAGGACCTCATGAAGAGGCTGCACCCCGACCAGGGCGGATCGACTTATCTCGCGGCTCGGGTCAACCAGGCCCGTGACGTTTTGTTGAACCGGCATCGCTGATACTCCACGCGCGATGGGCTTCCATATAGGCGGGAATTCCGGCGGAATTCCAGTGGGCGGTGCAGATCAGCTCCGCGTCGCGAAACAGGCGAACCCGTTCTTCTTGAGCAGCTTGCAGGCGCTTTGGGCGGCGTCCTCGTCGAAGCCCGCGAAGCGGGCG
>JBIOEK010000520.1:0-2950 GCA_044445925.1 Hyphomicrobiales bacterium | reverse complement strand
GGGCATGACCATGTTCCTGCACATGATCTTGATGGACTCGGACAGCTCGACTGCCATGTGCCTCGGGCGCACCTCGCTCGTCGGCGATGAAGGCTCGGAGCCCCTCAACGGCAAGAGCCTCGACCTCGTCATGCGTTGAAGCTATGCTGCATGAAACCAGCCGATTCATAAGCGCAGGCGGAGGCGTCAATGACAAGCGTAGCGACCATTCGCGCCGAGGCGCGCGAGGTGGGGATGGTTCATTCCGTCAAACTTGCCTGGATTGCGGCTTGTCTTGTGCCGTTGGCGCTCGGCGCCTGCCAGGATGTCGGATTCGAGGCATCCGTGCCGTCCCGCATGGCACCCGGCATTCCGATCGCGGTAGAAACCGTCGAGGGGCCCCCCGCCGCGGTCCAAAGCGCCTTCAGCGCGGCTCTCGCGAAGGCCGCCGCCAACCACCAGGTCACGATGGTGGATGAGGGCCAGACGCCGCGCTTTCGCCTCAAGGGCTACCTGACCGCCTATGCGGCCGAGGACGGCAAGACAGCTCTCGCCTATGTCTGGGACGTGTTCGATGGGGCGAACCGGCGCGCCCAACGCGTCACCGGCGTCGAGGAATTGGCGGGCGATCCCGCCGACCCTTGGGCGCGCATCGACGACAAGGCGCTGCAGCGGGTCGCTGGCAAGAGCATGGACGGCATCGCCGATTTCCTGGCCGACGCCGGCACGGCGGCGCCCTCGGTGGTGACGGCCAAGCTTTCGCCGCGCGCGGTCACGGGCGGCGGCGCGGCAGCGGGCGCCGCGGTCGGAGCAGGCGGCAAGCCGCTGGGGTTTGCACCGACTGAGTAACCCTTGCTGCGGCGCGGCGCCGCTGCATTTGCAGGCGAAATGCAGCGGGAGCAGGTATCGCGGCACCTGTGGCGGCCCGGTAAAAGCGAGGCTCATGTTGCGCTGCAACATGACTTGACTGAAGGCCAAGCCGATCCAAGAGCCGCAGGCGCGCCGGGGCCGCGCCCCATGCCACTCGAGCGATTCGTCTATTTCCGGACTGCCCTTAGCTCGGGCCAGAAGCATCCTCCGGCGGAGCCGAGCACGCCCATCGGCCTCTTTCAGATTCACATGTCAAAAAGCGCGGCCAAGACCCGCCGATTGCAAACGACATCTTATCTCAATCCGTGACGCAGCGCAAGAACATAGAGAGAACCTGACTTGCGCCTCGTCTTCTCGCAAGGAGGCAGCCGATCGGCCGTCCCGACAGCATGGCGTGCGAAAAGGTCGAAAGATTCTCCCTACACTCCCCTCACCTCACATAGTGCAGCTTCCGAAACCTCCGCCGGAACGCCGAGACATCGGCAGCGATGCCCGCCTCGTCCTCATTGCCGATGAGGGCGCGCGCGATGAGGGAAGCGAGCTCGGGCATATGATCTTGCGTCATGCCGAAGCGCACGATCTCGGGCGTGCCGAAGCGTAGCCCGTTCATGTCGCCCTCGATCTCGGCGAGCGGCAGGCCGATGCCGCAGGCGAGGATATTGGCGCGGCGCAGCTTCTTCGCGGCCGCCTGCCCGCCCCCGAAGCGCGCGGCCTCGACGGCGAGCTGGTGCGAGCGCGTGAAGCCGCGCTCGCGCGCATGCACCGGCAGGCCTCGCTCGGCGAGGCTATGCGCCAGCGCCGAGGCGGTCTTCGCCATCATCGCCGCATAGCCCTCGCCATGCTCCTTCCAATCGAGCAGGGTGATCGCCAGGGCCGCCGATTTCGCAGCATCGAAATTGGCGGTGAGCCCCGGATAGGCAATGACGTCGAGCCGCTGCGCGAGCCCGGCGTCGTTCGTCACGATCAGCCCCGAGGGCGGGCCGCCCAGGCTCTTATAGGTGCTCATCGTCATCAGATGCGCGCCTTCGGCTAGCGGCTGCTGCCAGGCCCGCCCGGCGATCGGCCCGGAAAGATGGGCGGCATCGAAGAGGACTTTCGCGCCGACCTCGTCCGCGATGGCGCGGATCTCGCCGATCGGATGGGGAAAGAGATTGAGGCTCTGGCCGATGGTGATCAGCTTCGGCCGCAGCGCCCTCGCCTGCTCGCGAAGCCGCGCGGCGTCGACCGTATAGCCTGGGGCGTCGACGGGCGCTGGATGGATGTCGAGGCCAAAGAGCCCGGCTGCGCCAGCAAGGTGATGCGTGATATGCCCGCCGATGCTCGCCGGCGGCACGATGATGGGGTCGCCGGGCTTTGCCGTCGCCATGAAGGCGTAGAGATTGGCCATGGCGCCCGATGCCACCCTGATCTCGGCGAATTTCGCGCCGAATACCTCCGCGGCGAGCTCGGCGGCGATGACCTCGATCTTTTCCACGGCCTCGAGGCCCATTTCGTATTTGTCGCCCGGATAGCCGAGCGAGGGCCGCGAGCCGAGGCCGGAGGCGAGCGCGGCCTCGGCCTTCGGGTTCATCACATTGGTCGCCGGGTTGAGGTTGACGCAATCCTCCTCATGGATGCGGCGGTTCTCCACGATTAGCGCCTGAATCTCGGCATCGATGCCGTTTGCCTCGGCCGCGCTCGTGCGCGCGGCGATCTCCTGAATGTAATCCTCGCTGAGCTTTGGAACCCAGCTGCGGCGCGCGAGCCCGATCATTTCAATCCTCTTTGGCGGCCATGGAGCGGCATCAACCCCGCACTGTGCCAAAGCAGGGCCGGTAAAGGCAAACGGGTTTGATCGGGGTTGGACCCTAAGGCGGTCACCGGTTGGCATTGCTTCAGGGCGTCCGCCGTCAGTCGGGCAATTCCTTTGCCAGCGCATGGTCATAGCCCCGGCTCGCGGTCAGCAACTGTACGGTATAGGGATGGTGGCCGGTATTGCTGTGCAGTTGTGTGGCCGATAAAACTTCCAGGATCTTGCCGTGGTTCAACACGCCGATTCGCCCGCACATATACGAGATTACCGCCAAATCTTGGCTGACCAGGATGTAGGTCAGTTTGCGAG
>JBIOEK010000519.1:0-2967 GCA_044445925.1 Hyphomicrobiales bacterium | reverse complement strand
TGACTCGAGGCATTCCGATGAGACGCCCGGCCGTGAACGGCCAAGCCAGTCGTGCCGACGCCATATGGGGCGCAAAACTTGGCGTGGTCATGACCTTCGCCGCGGTGCTCCTGAGCGGTTGCGCCGACATAGAGATGTTTCACGCGCCAGCGACCCTCGTCGGTCTTGCCGCCACTCCCAAGGAAGGCGCGGATTTCGTCAAGGAAACCCACCCGGCGAAGACCGAGTTCACCTCGGTCGGCATCGAGCCCGGGCACCCGCCGGAGAAGCCGCGCGACGCGGCCGGCGTCAAGCAGCTCCAGGCCGAGCTCGAGGCGCAGCGGGCGACGGGCCACGCCATTCTGCAGACGCTTTCGCCGCAAGCCGCGAAGCCAGGCGCCGAGCAGACGCCCGAAGAGAAGGCCAAGGCGAAATTGGCCGCCAAGCAGAAAGCGCGCGAGGATGCCGCCAAGAAGCAGAAGGACAAACCGAAGGATCAGACGCAGGGCGATGTGCAGGCGCCGCAGTGAGGCAAAGCTCGGTCACGTCGAGCTCGGCGCCGCTGCTCTCGATGGCTACTGCTCAAACGGGATGACCCATGCTAGACGAAAACAACCAGGATGGCTGCGGCCCCGACAGCGAGGCCAAGCTGCAAAGAACGTCAGAGCTGCAACGAATGTCACGGCCAAGAATGTCACGACAATGAATGATTTTCATCGAATCAAGCGCCTGCCTCCCTATGTCTTCGAGGAGGTCAATCGCTTCAAGGCTGCGGCGCGCGCCAAGGGAGCCGACATCATCGATCTCGGCATGGGCAACCCCGATCTGCCGGCGCCCCGCCATGTGGTCGAGAAGCTCGTCGAGACGATGGGCAAGCCGCGCACCGATCGTTACTCGGCCTCCAAGGGCATTCCCGGCCTGCGCCGGGCCCAGGCCGGATATTACGAGCGCCGCTTCGGCGTCAGGCTCAATCCCGACACCCAGGTCGTGGCGACGCTCGGCTCGAAGGAGGGCTTCGCCAATATGGCGCAGGCCATCACCGGACCGGGCGACGTCGTGCTGGTACCCAATCCGAGCTATCCGATCCACGCCTTCGGCTTCCTGATGGCCGGGGGAGCGATCCGCTCCGTGCCGTCAGCGCCGGGAGGAGCTTATTTTGCCGCGCTCGAGCGCGCCGTGACGCATTCGATCCCCAAGCCCATCGCGGTCGTCACCTGCTACCCGTCGAACCCGACGGCCGATGTCGCATCGCTCGATTTCTACAAGGACCTTGTGGCCTTCGCGAAGAAACACGAGCTCATCGTGCTCTCCGACCTCGCTTATGCGGAGGTCTATTTCGACGCCGACGAGCCGCCGCCCTCCATTCTGCAGGTGCCGGGCGCCGTCGACCTCGCCGTCGAGTTCACCTCGATGTCGAAGACCTTCTCGATGGCAGGCTGGCGCATCGGCTTCGCGGTCGGCAATGAGCGGCTATTGGCGGCGCTGGCGCGGGTGAAATCCTATCTCGATTACGGCGCCTTCACGCCGATTCAAGTCGCGGCCGCGGCGGCGCTGAACGGGCCGGATGAGTGCATTCGCGAGATGCGGGCCACCTACAAGAAGCGTCGCGACGTGCTGGTCGATTCCTTCGGCAAGGCCGGTTGGCCCGTCCCCGTCCCGAAGGCGTCGATGTTCGCCTGGGTGCCGATCCCGGACAAGTTCAAGGCGCTGGGCTCGCTCGCTTTCGCCAAGCTGCTCGTGGAGCATGCCGATGTCGCGGTGGCGCCCGGCATCGGCTTCGGCGAGCATGGCGACGATTTCGTCCGCATCGCGATCGTCGAGAACGAGCAGCGCATCCGGCAAGCCGCCCGAAACTTGCGCCGCTTCTTCGATAACGCGGATCGCACCCTGCACAATGTGGTGCCCATGGCGGCGCGCGGATAGGAAGCATCGGGGTCGTCGATGTTTCGTCGCACGCTTTCCCTCGCGGTAGCGCTTTGCGGGGCCATCGCGGCTTCGCAACTCCCCGAATTCACGCAACAATATTCTCAAAGGCTGGGCGGCGCGATTGATGAGCTGACCCGCGTGGTGCAGGATTTCGATAAGAACGCCGCCGCAATGGGCTTGGATCGCAAAGGACGCCTCGCCCGCTTGGCGCAGTCGCCTGATGAAGCGGCGCGGCCCTCCAGCGCCGAGATGGCCTATGATATCGCGCGCCTCGAGAAGCTTCAGGCGCAGCTGGCCGAGATGGCGATCGCCGGTCCTTTCGGACGGATAAAGGTCTTTCTGTCAAACCCCGACCCGGCAATTGCGGCGAGGACATGGAATTCCTTTCAGCCTGGCGTTCCGGCGACCGGCGAAGGCGCGGCCTCTGGCGGGGCGGGTTTCCTGGTCGGCGGAGGTTTGATGGCCTTCATCGGCCGGCTGTTCCGCCGCCGACCGGGGCTGGTGGCGGCGAGATAGCCGTCCCGGCGCTAGCTATAGCTAGCGAGCTTCGAGCACGACCACGAGGCACGGCACGTCTCGCCCGGCGTCTTGCCTCGTCACCACCGGGGCGAGATGGGCAATTGCGAGCCAGCAGCGCTCGGCGGCCAGGCGAACATGGCTCGCCGAATGGGCGAAGCGATTATCCGAACCGAGCATGAAGCCGGCTTCGGCGGGCCCGGCATTGTGCGATTGCAGCGTGAAGGCGAAGAGACCATTTCGGCCGAGGCTCTTCGCCACCGCGCCGAATACGGGGGCGAGATCGCCGATATAGACCAGGACATCCGCGGCCAGGACGAGGTCGATGCCGGCTTCGGGCTCGGCGTGCAGGAAGCCGAGGAGGTCGCCGACGGCAAGTCCCTCATAGATGAGCTTGGCACGCGCCTTGGCCACCATGCCGGGCGAAAGATCGACGCCGCGGAGCCTGTCGACGAAGGGGCGGATCGCCTCGCCCATCAGCCCGGTGCCGCAGCCGAGATCGAGCGCGCTCGGGAAGCGCAAGGCCATGCCTTGGGCGGCCCGGAC
>JBIOEK010000518.1:0-3004 GCA_044445925.1 Hyphomicrobiales bacterium | reverse complement strand
GCCTCGGCCGTGGGCACGCCGGCAACCCTGCGCAGCCCGGACAAGGACAGCCTGCAGGCGCTCTTCGACACTTCGGCGCTTGTCCCGGCGCGGCGCCCGGGTTCGGCGTCGATCAAGGTCGCGAACGCCGTCGTGCGGACGGCACTTCCTAAGCTGGCGCAAGATGTGATCGCCCGGCCGCCCTCGACTGCAGGACATTTCCAGGCGTCCCCGGTTCAGTCGCTCGTCAACCGCTTTTCTGGCAAGGCGGTCGAGCCCCTCAATTCGTTCGGCTTCACGCCCACCGAATAGAGCGAAGCTGCCAGCGCAGTTCCCGAAGAAATCGGGCGCCGGCGTTTGAACCGCGAGCGCCTCTTTCCCTGATGAGATCGCAAGGCTGGCGCAACGACGCTTGCGCTGATAAGCCGGATGCAAGTCGCCGGGTCGGAAGCCCGGCGAGGAGAAGCGCTTGCGCGGGGGCGGTCAAAGCCGCCATGACTGACCGCCAGCGGCGGCGGGCTCGCCGGCTGCCCGTACCGGTCAGCTACGGCGGCCTGAGGGAGGAATGCATGGCCGACGTGGAAGTGAAGCGTTTGGGCGATGTCGCCCTGGTGACGATCGACCACCCTCCGGTCAATGCCCTGTCGCAAGCGGTGAGAAGCGGCTTGTCAGATGCCGCCAAGGCGCTCGCCGGGGAAGCCGGCATACGCGCAGTCGTAATCACGGGAGCTGGACGCTGCTTCTCCGCGGGGGCAGATATCTCCGAGTTCGGCGGGGCGCCGCGCCTGCCACCGCTCTACCAGCTGATCCACGATATCGAGGCCCTCGAAAAGCCGGTCGTCGCCGCGATGCATGGCACCTCGCTCGGGGGCGGGTTCGAGATCGCGCTCGGCTGCCATTACCGCATCGCCGACGCCAAGGCGAAAATGGGCCTGCCCGAGGTGAAGATCGGGATCATCCCGGGCGCCGGGGGCACGCAGCGATTGCCGCGCGCCATCGGCATCGCGGCCGCGCTCGACATGATCGTCTCGGGCAATCCGATCGATGCCAGCGCGGCGCAAAAAGCCGGCGTCGTCGACCGCATCGCCAAATCCGATCTCATCGAAGAGGCCATCGCCTATGCGCGCGAGCTGATCGCTGCGGGAGCGAAGCCCCGCCGCCTGTCGGAGAAGACCATCGACATGTCGGCCGGCTCCGATATCTTCGACAAGAAGCGCGCCTCGCTCGGCCGCCATCCGAGCGGCAAGGTCGCACCCTCAGCCTGCATCGACGCGGTCGAGGCGGCGGGGAGGCTCCCCTTCATGGAGGGCATGAAGCGCGAGCTCGAATTGTTCATGCGCTGCTATAAGAGCCCCGAGGCGAGAGCGCTCTGGCATGTCTTCTTCGCCGAGCGGGCGGCCGCCGTCATCCCGGATATCGGCCAGGAGGTGAAGCCGAGAAAGGTCGAGAGCGTCGGTGTCATCGGCGCCGGCACTATGGGCCAGGGCATCGCCATGAGCTTCGCCAATGCGGGCATCGCGGTCACGGTGGTCGAGACGGCGCAGGAGGCGCTCGATCGCGGCATCGGCAAGATGCGCGAGACTTACGAATCCGCCGCCGCGCGTGGCCGCATGAGCGAGGCCGACGCCAAGTCCCGCTTCGCCCGGCTCACGCCGTCGCTCTCGCTCGATGATCTTGCCGACAAGGACCTCATCATCGAAGCCGTGTTCGAGAACATGAAAATCAAGAAGGAGGTCTTCGGCAAGCTGGACGCGCTGGCGAAGCCGGGCGCCATCCTCGCCTCCAACACCTCGACGCTCGACGTCGACGAGATCGCCCGATCCACCTCGCGGCCAGGTGACGTGCTGGGCATGCATTTCTTCAGCCCTGCGAACATCATGCGGTTGCTCGAGGTGGTGCGCGGCGAAAAATCCGGCAAGGAAGTCGTCGTGACGGCGATGGGTCTCGCCAAGCGCATCGGCAAGGTCGCGGTGCTCGCCGGCGTCTGCGACGGCTTCATCGGCAACCGCATGCTCGCCGCCTATGGGGCGGAGGCGCAGGCGCTGGCGCTCGAAGGGGCGACGCCTTCCCAGGTCGACAAGGCGATCACCGATTGGGGCCTCGCCATGGGCCCCTTCGCCATGAGCGACCTCGCCGGCATCGATGTGGGCTGGCGCATCCGCCAGGAACGCCCGCTCACCAACGCGCAGAAGATGCGCTACGCGGTCAACGACAAGATCGCCGAGCTCGGCCGCTTCGGACAGAAAACGGGGCGCGGCTTCTACCTCTACGCCAAGGGCGAGCGCATCGGAAAGCCGGATCCCGAGGTCGAGGCCATGTATGCCGATGAGGCGAAGCGCCAGGGCATCGCACGGCACGCCATGCCGGATGAGGAGATCGTCGAGCGCCTGCTGTTCCAGCTCGCCAATGTCGGCGCCGAGCTCCTCGAGGAGGGTATCGCGCTACGCGCCGGCGATATCGATACCGTCTATGTCAACGGCTACGGCTTTCCGGCCTGGCGCGGCGGGCCGATGTGGTCCGTCGATGCGATCGGCCTCAAGGCCGTGGTGGAGAAGATGCAGGCTTACGAGAAGGCTCACGGGCCGCGCTTCACGCCGGCACCGTTGCTCGCCCGGCTCGCAGCCGAGGGTAAAAGCTTCAATGAAGGGAAATAGAGCCTCACCAAAGGGAAATTCGACATGCGCCGCGCCGTCCTCGTCTCGACCGCCCGTACTCCCATCGGCAAAGCTTATCGCGGGGCCTTCAACGACACGTCCGGCCCCACGCTCGCGGCTCTCGCGCTGCGGCACGCCGCGCAACGGGCCAACGTAGATCCCGCCGAGATCGAGGATGTCGTGCTGGGCTGCGCCATGCAGCAAGGCACGACCGGCGGAAATTTCGCGCGCCAGACGGTGATCCGTGCCGGCTTTCCCGTGAGCATCGCCGGCACGACCATCGACCGCCAATGCGGCTCGGGCTTGCAGGCGATCGCGGTCGCTGCCCGCTCGATCATGTTCGACGGCGTGCCGATCGCGGCCGCGGGCGG
>JBIOEK010000517.1:0-3009 GCA_044445925.1 Hyphomicrobiales bacterium | reverse complement strand
GTGCTGGCTCTCGCGGCACCTCGCGTCGCGCTCGAATTCGCCGGCAAGCGCGGCGGCAAGCCCTCGGCGAGCCAGCGCGACATCTCGTTGCGGCTGATCGAGCTCGCGCGGCTCGGCAAGAGGGTGCTGCGTCTCAAGGGCGGCGATCCCTTTGTGTTCGGACGCGGCGCCGAGGAGGCGCAAGCCCTCGCCAAGGCCGGCGTGCCGTTTCGCGTCGTGCCCGGCATCACGGCCGGGATCGGCGGGCTTGCCTATGCGGGCATACCGGCAACGGCGCGCGACACCAATCATGCGTTGATCCTGGCGACCGGCCATCTCGCCGAGGGAGCCCGCGGCCTCGCCGATTTCGCGGCGCTCGCCGCGACCGGCCTGCCCATCATCCTCTATATGGCGATGAGCAATCTCGCGGCGATCGCCGCGGCGCTGATGGCGGGCGGCATGGCCGAGGATACGCCGCTCGCGATCGTCACCGACGCAACGACGCCGCGACAGCTCGTGCTGGTGACCACTCTTTCGAAGGCGGCCGAAGAAGCGAAGGCGCAAGGTCTCGCCGCACCGGCCATCATCGCCATTGGGGCGATCGTGCGCTTGCGCGAGGCGCTCATTCCATTGGCGGTGACGCTGGAGGAGGGCGCTTGACGGGGGCGGGCCTCGTCATCGGGGCAGCGCGCTCGGGCGCCGGCAAGACGACGCTGACGCTCGGGCTGATGCGTGCTCTGGCGCGCAAGGGTCTCGCGGTCGGCGCGGTGAAATGCGGTCCCGACTATATCGACCCCGCCTTTCATGCCGTCGCCTCGGGCAGGGTGAGCCTCAATCTCGATAGCTGGGCGATGCCCGAGCCCCTGTTGCGCGCGCTCGCGGCACGCACGGCGCGAGATGCCGACATCGTCGTCTGCGAAGGGTTGATGGGGCTGTTCGACGGCGTGCCGGGCGAACGGG
Organism: Hyphomicrobiales bacterium; assembly: GCA_044445925.1. Classification (GTDB taxonomy): domain Bacteria; phylum Pseudomonadota; class Alphaproteobacteria; order Rhizobiales; family Beijerinckiaceae; genus GAS188. The sequence goes on along the minus strand of JBIOEK010000517.1, from coordinate 2,070 downwards.
GCCGCACCGGCTCGACGGCCGATATCGCCGCGCTCGGCGGCTGGCCGGTGCTGCTCGTGCTCGATGTCAGCGGCCAATCGACGACGGCGGCCGCGATCGTCAAGGGCCTTGCGAGCTACGACCCCCGAACGAGGCTCGGCGGCGTCGTTCTCAATCGGGTCGGCAGCGAACGCCACCATCGCCTGGTCAGCCTGGCGATCGAGGCGGTAGGCGTCCCCGTGCTCGGAAGCCTGCCGCGCAGCGACACGCTGAAGCTGCCGGAGCGCCATCTCGGCCTGGTGCAGGCGGCGGAGACGAGTGGGCTCGACGCCCTCATCGAGAGAATGGCGGATTTCGTCGAGGCGCATGTCGATGTGGATGGGGTGCTGAGGATGGCGGGGGCCGGCGCTCTTCCTTCTCCCGCTCGCGGGAGAAGGTGCCTCTCGCGCAGCGAGGGGCGGATGAGGGAGGTTGATGCCGAGCGGAACCCTCCCTCATCCGCCTCGACTTCGTCGAGGCACCTTCTCCCGCAAGCGGGAGAAGGAATGCGCCCGGTCGCCATCCCGCCGCCCGGCCAGCGCATCGCCTTGGCGCGCGACGAAGCTTTCTCCTTCATCTATCCGCATCTCATGCAAGGCTGGCGCGAGACCGGCGCCGAGCTCGTCATGTTCTCGCCGCTCGCAAACGAGAAGCCGCCCGCCGATTGCGACGTCTGCTGGCTGCCAGGCGGCTATCCGGAGCTGCATGCCGGGCGCATCGCCGCGGCAAGCCTCTTCCTCGAGGGATTGCGCCGCTTCGCGACATCGAAGCCGGTGCATGGCGAGTGCGGCGGCTACATGGTGCTCGGCCGAGCCCTCACCGATGCGGCGGGGGAGAGCCATGCGATGGCCGGCCTCTTATCCGTCGTCACCAGCTTCGCGAAGCGCAAGCTGCAGCTCGGCTACCGCGATGCCCGCCTGCTCGCCGATGGCCCGCTCGGCCGGGCCGGCGGGCGGCTGAAAGGTCACGAGTTCCATTATTCGACCATTCTCGATCCGGGTGTCGACGATCCCTTCGCCGAGGTCGGCGACGCCTATGGCGACGCCCTGCAACCATCGGGCGGGCGGCGCGGGCTCGTCAGCGGATCGTTCTTCCACGCCATCGCGCGCGCACAGTGAGACGGTTTCATCGGTGAATGGCGATCCCGCGGCGTGCGCGGCGCACCCTTTGCGTGGGGCGAGGAAGGCGATCTCGACGAAGCGCGCCAGCCGTGAGAGAAGATCGGCGGTTCACCCTGAACGCCCATCGGAAAAGCCCATGTCTTCGTCTTCGGCGTCTTCGTCTTCGGCGTCCTCGCCTTCGCTTGCCGCCCGGATCGCTTATGCGGATTTCGAGAAGGTCGACATCCGGGTCGGCACGATCGTCAAGGCCGAGCCCTTTCCGCAGGCGCGCAAGCCGGCCTTCCGGCTCGCCATCGATTTCGGCGCGCCCATCGGCGTCAAGAAATCCTCGGCGCAGATCACCGTCAACCACAAGCTCGAGGAGCTCGTGGGCCGCCAGGTGCTCGCCGTCGTCAATTTCCCGCCGCGTCAGATCGGCCCCTTCATGTCTGAGGTGCTGACGCTTGGCCTGCCGGACGCCGACGGCGAGGTGATGCTGATCGCTCCTGCGCGCAAGGTGCCGGACGGCGGGCGGATGTTCTGAAGCTCGACGGCTTGGCCTTCGGCGCCATTGACTTAATCGCCCTTCCGCAACACGCTCAGCGGATACCGAGGAGCGCCCATGACACGATCGATCGAGACGCTGCGTTCGCAACGCTGGTTCGCGGCCGATGATTTCCGCGCCTTCGGCCATCGCCAGCGTGCCCAGCAGATGGGGTTGCGCCGCGAGGAGTTCATGGGCCGCCCCGTGGTCGCCATCCTCAACACCTGGAGCGACCTCTCGCCCTGCCATGCGCATTTGCGCGAGCGCGGCGAAGCGGTGAAGCGCGGCGTGCTGCAGGCAGGCGGCTTCCCCTTCGAATTGCCGGCGATGAGCCTCGGCGAGGTGCTGGTGAAGCCGAGCACCATGATCTACCGCAATTTCCTCGCCATGGAGGCCGAGGAGCTCCTG
>JBIOEK010000516.1:0-3025 GCA_044445925.1 Hyphomicrobiales bacterium | reverse complement strand
TTGCCCACGCTCGGCGTGACGGTAAGGCCGAGCGCCTCGAGCTTCGAGGTGAGCCAGGGCAGCCAGCGATCATTATGGGCGAGCGCCGCCGCCATATGGGCATCGTCTTCGAGCGCCGCGACGGCAGCCGCGAGCCCGGCACCGTTGACGTTGAAGGCGCTGCGGATGCGGTTGAGGGCATCGACCACATGAGCCGGCCCGTAAAGCCAGCCGACGCGCAGATTGGCGAGGCCGAAGATTTTCGAGAAGGTACGGGTCATGACGACGTTCTCGCTGGTCGAGACGAGCTCGAGCCCGGAGGCATAGTCGTTGCGCCGCACATATTCGGCATAGGCCGCGTCCAGAACCAGCAAGACCTGCGGCGGCAGGCCGGCATGCAGCCGCTTCACCTCGCTATAGGGGATGTAGGTGCCGGTTGGATTATTCGGATTGGCGAGAAACACGATCTTGGTACGGGGCGTGACCGAAGCCAGCATGGCATCGACATCGGTCCGGTAGTCGCGCTCCTTGGCGACGACCGGCTTGCCGCCGGCCGCGCGAATGGCGATCGGATAGACGACAAAGCCATATTGGCTCATCACCCCCTCGTCGCCCGGGCCGATATAGGCGTTGGCCAGAAGCGACAGCAACTCGTCCGAGCCCGTGCCGCACAGGATATGGTCGGCATCGAGGCCGTATTTCGCAGCGATCGCCTGCCGCAGCTTGGTTGATAAGCCGTCGGGGTAGGACTCAAGCCCGGCCGCCGCTGCCTTGACGGCCTCGACCGCCTTGGGAGAGGGGCCAAGCGGCGTCTCGTTCGAGGAGAGCTTGAAGACCTTGTCGACGCCCGGCGCCGCGCTCTTGCCGGGCACATAGGCCTCGATGTCGAGCACGCCGGGGCGAGGTTGAGGGCGAGGCGAGGCGGCGCGCATGGGAAGATCCTGGATGACGGCAAGGCGTGGCGATAAACACGCGACCGCCATTGCCGGTCAAGGCCAAAGCCCGCCAATTCCCGCTCTTTGATGATTCTGGGCCATTTCGAAAGAGGTTCGCAAGCTCTCACGAGCAAGCGGACGGTGCGCTGCCCACTGCCTGAAGGCTCATCACCGATAGAGGAAGGCTCCCCGGAAAGCTTTCTGCCGATACCAGCTCGCGACTCATGATAGATTAGCTGCATCATGACCATAGGATTTCGGCATTTCAAACTCATTGGGCTCGCCCCTAGGGAAGCAGCGGCGCCAACGGCGGTGCCCTCGAACGGGATCGCAAGGCTCTGGAGACGAACCGGACACTCGTTGCTTGCAGCGCGTATCCGCCGATGCCCTTCGCCTGACCGCGAAACCGCGGCTCGAGGCATCACGAAGATGTGCGCCTGATCACGCAGGCGTGAGAGAATAGCGCGTAGCATTGCCTTAATGAGGTCCCTCACTCGCGATCGCCGGCGCGCTCGGAACCGGAGGATGCCATGACCCTGACGACGAAAGCACGAGGCGCCGTGGTCCTGGTCCATCCAGGCATCGTGCGCCTCACCCATTGGCTCAATGCCCTCGCCGTCCTCATCATGGTCGGCTCGGGCTGGCGCATCTACGACAATGTGCCGATCTTCGGCTGGCTGCAATTTCCGCTTTGGGCGACGCTCGGCGGCGATCCCGATCTCACCTATGCGCGCAACAGCGATGTCGGCTTCTCGAACGCGCTCTTATGGCATCTGGCGGGAATGTGGCTCTTCGTCGTCAACGGCCTCGCCTATCTGACCTATGCGCTGCTCTCCGGACGGCTATGGCGCAAGATGCTGCCCATCAGGCCGCGCGAGGTCATGGCGACCATCGCCGATACGCTGCGCCTCAAGCTCGCACATGACGATCTCACCGTCTACAACGCGGTGCAAAAGCTCCTCTATCTCGGGGTGATCGCGGCGATGATCCTTGCCGCGATCTCGGGGCTTTCGCTCTGGAAGCCCGTGCAATTCCAGAGCCTGATCGCGCTGTTCCAAGGATTTCAGGGCGCAAGATTCGTGCATTTCTTGTGCATGGCGGCAATCGTGCTGTTCCTCGCCGTGCATGTGACGCTGGCGCTTGCGGTGCCGCGCACGCTCGCGGCGATGATCACGGGGCGCATCCGCGCGCCCGCTCATCCTGTTCTCGAACCGGTGGAGTGAAACGATGACCAAGCCATCGCCCGCGCGCTCGCTCTTCCGTCCGAAAGACGGCGTCGACCAATCTCCCCTCGCCGAGAACAGGCGCCTCGTCGAGAGCCTCGAGCGGCGGCTCTTCCTGCGCCAGGGGCTTAGCCTCGGTGCCCTTACCTTGCTTACCGGCTGCGACATCTCGAACAAGAACGGCGTGCAGGCCGTGCTGAAGGGGTTCTCGCACTGGAACGATCGAGTGCAGGCTTGGCTCTTCGACCCGACGAAGCTCGCGCCGACTTTCTCGGAGGCCGAGGTGGTGAAGCCGCCGCGCTTCAACGCCTATTACGGCATCGACGAGGTGAAGCCGATCGACATGGCGAATTGGAGGCTCGAGATCGGCGGCCTCGTAAAGGACAGGCGGCCTTGGACGCTCGAGCGCATCAACGCCTTGCCGAAGGTCTCGCAGATCACCCGTCATGTTTGCGTCGAGGGCTGGGACTATATCGGCAAATGGAGCGGGGTCAGCCTGCGGCGCTTCCTCGAAACGATCGAGGCGGATCTCTCCGCCAAATACGTCGCCTTCAAATGTGCCGACGATTATTCCGGATCGATCGACATGGCGAGCGCGCTGCACCCGCAGACGCAGCTCGCGACCGATTATGCCGATGAGCCGATCGGCGTTCCTTACGGCTTTCCGCTGAGGCTGCGGGTGGCGACGAAGCTCGGATTCAAGATGCCCAAATGGATCACCGCGATCGAGGTCACGAACCAATATCCGGGGGGCTTCTGGGAACATCGCGACTACAACTGGTTCAGCGGCCTATGAGGCGAAAGCTCGCCATGAGGGGAGGCTCGCTGTGAGGGGAAGACTCTTGGCGGGCAGAGGCAGACGGCGATGAGCGAGGCTCATTGTGGCAT
>JBIOEK010000515.1:0-3027 GCA_044445925.1 Hyphomicrobiales bacterium | reverse complement strand
CGCCCGATGGCCGCTCTCGGCCGGAGCGCCGACGAAGACCGTCTCCGAGAGGTTGAACTCGCGCGCGATCGCCTGCATGCGCCCATCGTCGAGCCCTTGCGCGTCGAGCACGACGGCCAGCGGATTGCCGGCGAACAGCTCGCCCGTGAAGACATCGAGCGTGTAGAAGCGGCGAGGCATGACGATCCCTTCCGGTCGAGGCAAGGGAGCGCGCCTTAGCGGCCCCTTGGCGGCGCAGCCGCGCGAACGTGCTTAGGTGACCGGCCCGAAGGCCGTCAATCAGGGCTACTCCACAAACTCGCCGCGCCGATAGCCTTGCAGATAGAGAAGCGAGGCGAGGTCGCCATGATCGATGCGCACATGCGCCGCGGCCGCGACGGCTGGCTTTGCCCGATAGGCGACGCCGAGGCCGGCTTCGGCGAGCATGCCGATATCGTTTGCCCCGTCGCCGACGGCGAGCACCGCCTGGCGCGCAAGGGCGAAGCGCTCGCGCAGCTCGATCAGGGCATCGCGCTTGGCCTCGTGGCCGAGGATCGGCTCCTCTACCTCGCCGGTGAGGCGGCCGTCGCGCGTGACCAGGCGGTTGGCGCGGTGCTCGTGGAAGCCGAGAATTTCGGCGATGCGCGAGGTGAACAGCGTGAAGCCGCCGGAGACGAGGCAACAATAGGCGCCGTCCGCCCGCATCGTCTGGACGAGCGTGCGCGCCCCCGGCTGGAGCGTGATGCTGCTCTCCAACAGCTCATCGACGATGCCGACGGGCAGCCCCTTCAGCAGCGCCACGCGCTCGCGCAAGGCCGTCTCGAAGGCGATCTCGCCGCGCATGGCGCGCTCGGTGACGGCGGAGACCTCGGCGCGCAGGCCGAGCCTCGAAGCCAGCTCGTCGATGCATTCCTGCTCGATCATGGTCGAGTCCATATCGGCGAGGAAGAGCTTCTTGCGGCGCTCCTGCGCGGCGACGATCGCTGCGTCGACCTCGTGGCCCGCGAGCGCCGAACGCAGGCGCGCCAGCAGCGAAGCCGCGTCCGGCCGGGGAGGCGAAGAGAGCGCGATCTCGGCGCTCACGCCTTCGTCGAGCCAGACCGGGGAGACAATTTCGTCGACAAGCGCTACGCAAGCGCCGAGAAGCGCATCGGAAAGGGCGCGGCTCTTGGCCGCGCCGGCGAGAACCAGGACGTGCGACACGAGGTTTCCTGCAAAGAAGGGCCGCCGCAGACGAGCGGTTTCGAGGCAAGGCGGGGGAACCGGCCCCGGGCGATCCTGATCGCAGGTCCGACCGCTTCGGGCAAGTCGGCACTGGCGATCCGCCTGGCGCAGCGTCTGCGAGGCGCGGTGATCAATTGCGATTCGATGCAGGTCTACGCCGATCTGCGGCTCATCACGGCAAGGCCGAGCCCGGCCGAAGAGGCGCTCGTGCCCCATCGCCTGTTCGGCCATGTGGACGCTGCCCGCAACTTCTCGGCCGGCCTCTGGCTGAACGACGTTCAAGCAATGATCACGGAGGTCGAAGGGCTGGGCCTTGTCCCGATCTTCGCGGGCGGAACAGGCTTGTATTTCAAGGCGTTGACGCAAGGGCTCTCGGCCATGCCGCAAGTCCCCGAGGCGATCCGGGCGAAGATCCGCGACATGGCCGAGGCAATTCCCGCCGCGACCTTGCATGCGCGGCTCGAGGCCCGCGACCCGAAGAGCGCGGCGAGGCTTCGCCCGAACGACCGCCAGCGCGTCATGCGGGCGCTCGAGATCCTCGAAGCGACCGGCCGCCCCCTCGCCGAATGGCAGGAGGGACGGCGCGAGACGCCGCTTCTCGACGCGGCGCACTGCGTCCAGCTGTTCCTCGATCCCGATCGCGACGAGCTGCGCGCCCGCATCGAGCGACGCTTCGACGCGATGCTGGCGCAAGGCGCGCTCGAGGAGGTACATGCGCTCGGCCGGCGCCTCCTCGACCCGGCCCTGCCGGCGATGCGCGCCCACGGCGTGCCATGGCTCATCGCGCATCTGCGGGGCGAGATCGGCCTCGAGGAAGCGGCGCGGGAAGCCAAAGCCGATACCAGGCGCTATGCCAAGCGGCAATTCACCTGGTTCCGCCATCAGATGCCGGGCTGGATGTGGTTCCGGCCCGAGGAGGCCGAAGCTGCCACGCTGGCGGCCGTCGAGGCCTAGTGTGGCGAATTTGTAGTTCCTATCACATGACGCAGTGTTGAACGCCCCGAGGTGCGCCCGAAGCGCGCTCGCCGATGGCGTCCGCGCGCCCGGCGGTCTACATGACGCAAGATGAGCACCATCGCAGACCGTGACCGCCTGACCGTGGCCGCAACGGAAGGCAAGCCGCGCCTGATGAGGCGCGCCCATCTCGGCGCGCTGAAGGCGATCCTGCCCTATGCCGTCCGCTATAAGGGCCGCATGGCGCTTGCGGGTGTCGCCCTCCTCGTCGCGTCCGCCGCGACGCTCGCTTTGCCGCTCGCGGTGCGCCGGGTCATCGATCTTGGCTTCAACGCCGAAAGCTCGGCCTTCATCGACAGCTATTTCCTGGCGCTGGTCGCGGTGGCGGGCGTGCTCGCCGCGTCGAGCGCTGCCCGCTATTACCAGGTGATCACGCTCGGCGAGCGCATCGTGGCGGATGTGCGGGCCGAGGTCTTCAGCCATTTGACCGCGCTCGAGCCCGCCTTCTTCGACGCCAATCGCTCGGGCGACATCGTGTCGCGCCTGACGGCCGACACGACGCAGATCAAATCGGCCTTCGGCGCCTCGGCCTCGATCCTGTTGCGCAATCTCGTGCTGTTCTTCGGGGCGGCCTCGCTGATGGTCTATACCAGCCCCCGCCTCTCGGGCTTCGTCTCGCTCGCCATCCCGCTGATCGTGCTGCCGCTCGTGTTCTCGGGCCGCGCCGTGCGGGCCCGCTCGAGCGCGGCGCAGGACCGGCTCGCCGACGCTGCGGCCTATGCGGCCGAGCAGGTCGGCGCGGTGCGCACCATGCAGGCCTTCGGGGCCGAGCGCATGACGGTCGAGCGCTTCGCCCGCGCGGTCGAGGAT
>JBIOEK010000514.1:0-3039 GCA_044445925.1 Hyphomicrobiales bacterium | reverse complement strand
GAGATCGTCCATAACGGCAATGAGCGCGCGGCCCTCATCGCGCTCGAGGCGGCCAAGGGCCTCGGCATCCTGCACAAGGTGATCCTCGGCACCGATGCGCCGGCGGGCTCGGGCGTGCAGCCGCTCGGCATCTTGCGCACCCTCGTATTCCTGGCGAGCTTCGGCGGGCTGAGCGCCGGCGAGGCCGTGGCGCTCGCCACCGGCAACACAGCGAAGATCCGCAAGCTCGACGGCGGCCTGATCTCGCCCGGCCAGCCGGCCGATTTCGAGCTGATAGATCGTCCGCAGCATTCGGCCGGCAAAAGCGTCAGCGAGGCGATCGAGCTCGGCGACATCCCCGGCATCGGCATGGTCGTGATCGACGGCGTGGTGCGGCTTAACCGCTCGCGCAACACGCCGCCCGCCGACAAGGTGCCGGAAGTGGTGGGGCATTGAGACGATGGCTCGCCTCAGCCTTCGGCAAGAATCTTCTGCTTTGCCGCGGAGGCCATGAAGGAGGAGCGGGTCAAGCCGCGCCGTCTCGCCGCTTCATCGATCGTATCGAGCAAGCCGGCATCCAGCGAGAGATTGGCTCGCACCACGCGCCCCGATTCGATGAGCAGCGGAATCGCAACCGCGACAGCGCCATCGGCCAGCGCCTCCTTGAACTCCCGATCGGCGACGAGCTCACCCAATGGTCTGGCGCCAGGCGGAGGCTGGCCATCAGCGAGCCGATCGATCATCCATTCCCGCAGCGCCTTCGTTCCTTCCCCGGTCATCTCGTCGAGCGTCGCGGCCATCGCGGTGCATCCGGGACAATCGGGGAAAGCTATTCCATAAGCGCCCTCGCGTCCGTCGATCAAAGCAACATAGTGCGTCATCGTCTCCCCTTACTTATGCAATCCAACCCGCCGCCTTCGCGATCGAGCGCGCGACGCCCGGCGTCAGCGTCTTGTGGCGAGGTACCATGATCTTCAAGCCACGAAACTTCGTATGACCAAACTTGTCGTGCCTCGATCCCGGCTCTGCGATCCAGCCTTCGCGCCTGAGGCGAGCGAGGATCTTGGCTCGATCGGTTTCAACCTTCGCCATCCCAACCCTCTTTGCGCATTATTTTGCGCATCGAACCATCGAGTCGTCAATCCCCAAAGGTGGTCGCGGCGCGATCCCCATGATGTGGGCTCGCGATGACCGGCAATTTCCTCGCCTTCCTCGGCGTCTCCCTCATCGTGATCGTCACGCCGGGGCCCGATACGGCGCTCACCATCCGCAATACCCTGTTCGGCGGGCGTAGCGCCGGCATCGCGACCGCGGGCGGCGGCGTCGCCGGGCAGGCCATATGGGCGCTGGCGACGAGCCTAATTTCCAGACCCTCATGGTCCTCGGGCTCGTCTTCTGCGCCATGACCTTCATCTGGCTCACGGCCTATGCGCTCCTCGTCGCCAAGGCGGGCGAAGTGCTGCTGCGCCCGCGACTCAAGAGGGCGATCGAGAGCATCACCGGGGCGGTGCTGATCGCGCTCGGGCTGCGCCTCGCCGTCGAGTGGGGGTAATAGCCTCACCTACCACCCGCGATGCGCGCTAGAGCTTGTTAACATTTGGGCAGCAAAAAATTACGTTTTTCAGCTATTGCGACGCTGATGGCTTCAGTTTCGGGCTGGCGTGCCGGTCCGCCGGGAGAATGCGAGCTTCAACCATATCACCCTGAAATCTATTGGCTTTCAGGACGAAACCGCTCGCTTCGCGGCGATCATCCCGCCTCGAGAATGTTGAGGAATGTTGATTCTCAACATTGCATGATCGGATTCTGGTAGCCGGCTATTTGATTGATCCGAGCGCTGGAGGCTTCGCCGCAAGCGCCTTTGCCCGTGCCGGGCAGGTCGGCGCCAATATGCGAATTAAGGCCGCGCGACATCGCTGCTGAGCGACCGGCCCAAGCTATTAGCGCCGCAACTACAGATTCACCTGTCAAACAACCGTGCCCGGCCATTGGCCCGGCACGTCATTGGGCCGCGGCACGTCATTTCGAGGCTGCATGATAATCGGGGCGCAATGAGAACGCAACAGGAACCAGGGGCTCGAACGCCGCGATTGCATGAGAGCGGGAGGCGTAGATTGGATCGCCGCCTGATTCCCATCTCCTTGCTTTTGCGCATGAGCTCGTCCAAAAACCGGGGCCACCCTCGCCTCCGCGGGGCATGCTTTGCGCGATCATGCGCCAGGATTGTTCCGGTCGCCGCCCGCCATGCTATGAGCTTTGCGGCCGCGCCTCGCCGGCAGGCGACGGAACGGCTTAAGATTCTGACCGAGACATAATCGAGGGAGGCTGAGCCCATGGCTCAACATGACAGGATCGCGCTCGTCACAGGCGCCAGCAGCGGCGTCGGCAAGGCGACGGCGATCGCGCTGATGAAGGCCGGCTACACCGTCGTGCTGGCGGGGCGCCGCAAGGATGCGCTCGAGGTGACGGCTTCGGAAGGCAAGGCCGCAGGCGGGAAATCCCTCGTCGTGCCGACCGACGTCACCGACCACGCCTCGGTCAAGGCCCTGTTCGCCAAGACCAAGGAGGCATTCGGGCGCCTCGACCTCCTCTTCAACAATGCCGGCATGGGCGCCCCGCCGGTGCCGATGGAGGACCTCACCTATGAGCAGTGGAAGAAGGTCGTCGACACCAACCTCACCGGCCCCTTCCTGTGCACCCAGGAAGCCATCAAGATCATGAAGGCGCAACAGCCGCGCGGCGGACGCATCGTCAATAACGGCTCGATCTCGGCGCATACGCCGCGCCCGAGATCGGCGCCCTACACGGCGACCAAGCACGCCATCACCGGCCTCACCAAATCGACCGCGCTCGACGGACGCGACCATGACATCGCCTGCGGCCAGATCGACATCGGCAATGCGGCCTCCGGAATGACCGAGCGCATGAAATCGGGCGTGCCGCAGGCCGACGGCTCGATGAAGCCCGAGCCCGTGATGGCGGCCGAGAACGTCGCCAACGCGGTCGTCTATATGGGGAGCCTGCCGCTCGACGCGAATGTGCTGTTCATGACGGTGATGT
>JBIOEK010000513.1:0-3045 GCA_044445925.1 Hyphomicrobiales bacterium | reverse complement strand
GGAACCCGTGCCCTGGATCATCAAGGCCTTCGCCGGCATTAGAGCGCAATGCGCTGAGGTTGAATCGACACAGAATTATCTCTTTGTTTTTGCGCATAAACTCATCCGAAAAGTGGGACCACCCCCGCCTTCGCGGGGGCATGCTTTTCGGGATCATGGCTAGTACTCGATGCCCTCCTGCGCCTTCACGCCGGCGGCGAAATGATGCTTGACGAGAGTCATCTCGGTGACGAGGTCGGCGATCTCGACGAGCTCGGGCTTGGCGTTGCGCCCCGTGATCACGATGTGCAGGCCGGGGCGGCGCGCGGCCAACACTCCCAGCACCTCGTCGAGCGGCAGATAGCCGTAGCGCAAGGCGATATTCAGCTCGTCGAGGACGAGCAGGCGGATCGAGGGGTCCGCCATCATCTCGCGCGCCACCGCGAAGGCGCGCTCTGCGGCCTTGACGTCGCGGGCCCGGTCCTGCGTCTCCCAGGTGAAGCCCTCCCCCATGGTGCGCCAGACGAGCTGATCGCCGAAGCGCTCGAGCGCCTTGCGCTCGCCCGTCTCCCAGGCTCCCTTGATGAACTGCACGACGCCCGCGCGCCAGCCGCGCCCGAGCGAGCGCAGCAACAGGCCGAAGGCCGCGGTCGACTTGCCCTTGCCCTGGCCGGTATGGACGATCAGGAGGCCCTTCTCGGCGATCGCCTTCGAGGCGACCTCGGCGTCCTGCACGGCCTTGCGCTTGGCCATCTTGGCCTTGTGGCGGGCGCTCTCGTCTGGCGTCGGATCCGGCATCGTCTGTCCTTCATTTCACCTGCAGCGGCAGTCCCGCCACCATGAGCAACACGCGATCGGCGCGCGCCGCAAGCCGCTGGTTCAGCCGCCCCGCCTCGTCGCGGAAGCGGCGCGCCAGCGCGTTCTCCGGCACGATGCCCTGCCCGACCTCGTTGGCGACCAGCACGACCGGGGCGCGGACTGCGTCGAGCGCCGCTTCGAACCCCGTGACGGCGGCATCGAGATCGTGAGCGCCGAGCATCAGGTTGGTGAGCCAGAGCGTCAGGCAGTCCACGAGGATCGGGGCCGGGTCGCGGGCGAGCCTAACGATGGTTTCGGCGAGAGCGAGAGGAGCCTCATGGGTTTCCCAGCTCGCGCCGCGGCGCTCGCGATGCAGCGCGATGCGCTTCTGCATCTCCGCGTCGAGCGCCTGCGCGGTCGCCACATAGCGCCAAGGCGGCGGCAGGGCGCCGACCAGCGCCTCCGCCTGCCGGCTCTTGCCGGAGCGGGCGCCGCCGAGGACAAGGGTGAGGCGTTCGAGCATGATCATTCGGTTCGTTGCACCGGGGCTTGTGCCGGCCAAGGCCATACACCAGGTCGCGCGAAGGGGGTAAGCGAGGGTAAGCGCCCCGACGGCTTGCAAAATGGCGTTCCTCCCGGCAGGAAACGCCCATGACACCGCCCAACACAGATTCTCCGCTTCATCCGAGCAACCAGGCCCAGCTCGCCTCCCCCTCCTATCGCATCCCGGCGCTCGACCAGGATTTCCTGCTCGGCGATTCGATGCGCGGCCTGCGCTTCCTCATCGAATACGCCAAGGCCGAGGAGGCGCTCCGCGCTCATTCGGTACGCTCGACCATCGTCGTCTTCGGCAGCTCGAGGGTGCGCCAGGACGGGCCCAACCGGCAGGGCTTCTGGTACGAGGAGGCGCGCACCTTCGGCCGCATCGCCTCCGAGCGCGGGGGGGCGCTGAGGCCCCATGGCGCCGTTCGCGACAACGTCATCGCAACGGGCGGGGGGCCGGGCATCATGGAGGCGGCCAATCGCGGCGCGAGCGAGGCCGGCGCGCCGAACATCGGCTTCAACATCACGCTGCCGCGCGAGCAGGAGCCGAACCCCTATTCGACGCCCGAGCTCACCTTCCGCTTCCATTATTTCGCGATGCGCAAGATGCATTTCGCCATGCGGGCCAATGCCCTCGTGGTGTTCCCGGGCGGCTTCGGCACCTTCGACGAGATGTTCGAGGTTCTGACGCTGCGCCAGACCGGCAAGGAGCCCGTCGTCCCCATCGTGCTCGTCGACGAGGCCTATTGGCGCAAGGTCGTTGCCTTCGACACGCTCGTGGAGGAGGGCATGGTGGAAGAGGCCGAGCTCGATCTCTTCGATTTCGCCAAGGACGCCGAAAGCGCCTGGGCGGCGCTGGTGCGGCGCGGCTTCGGCCAGCATGGCGGGCCCCTCCCGAGCCCATGAGCACGGCTTTCCTTCCGCAGGAGATCATCCGGGCGAAGCGCGACGGCGCGAGCCTCGAGCCTCGCGACATCGAACGCTTCATCGCCGGCCTCGTCGACGGACGCGTGAGCGAGGGCCAGGCCGCGGCCTTCGCCATGGCGGTGTTCTTCAAGGGCCTCACGCTCGCGGAGCGCGTCGCCTTGACGCTCGCGATGATGCATTCAGGCGAGGTGCTGCGCTGGGACCTTCCGGGCCCCGCCCTCGACAAGCATTCGACCGGCGGGGTCGGCGACAATGTCAGCCTGATCCTGGCGCCGGCCGCCGCCGCCTGCGGCGCCTATGTGCCGATGATCTCCGGCCGCGGGCTCGGCCATACGGGCGGCACGCTCGACAAGCTCGAAGCCATACCGGGCTACCGGGCGCAGCCGGATATCGCGCTGCTGCGCCGGGTGGTGCGCGAGACCGGCTGCGCCATCATCGGCCAGACCGCCGATCTGGCTCCGGCCGACAAGATCCTCTACGCCATCCGCGACGTGACGGCGACGGTCGAATCCCTCGACCTCATCACCGCCTCGATCCTGGCGAAGAAGCTCGCGGCTGGCCTTGGCGGCCTGGTGCTCGACGTGAAATGGGGGTCGGGGGCCTTCATGGGGAGCATCGAGGAGGCCCGACGCCTCGGCGAGAGCCTGGTCCAGGTCGCCAATGGGGCGGGCCTTGCGACGACCGCGCTGATCACCGCCTCGATCCTGTCGAAGAAGCTCGCGGCCGGCCTCAATGGCCTCGTCATGGACGTGAAGACGGGATCCGGCGCCTTCATGCCGACGCTCGAAGGCTCGCGGG
>JBIOEK010000512.1:0-3068 GCA_044445925.1 Hyphomicrobiales bacterium | reverse complement strand
GTTCTCGAGGCCGATGAAGACGCGCCTGACGCCGGCGCGGGCGGCTTTCTCGATGAAGTTCGGGATCTTGTGGCAGAGCGTGTCGACCTGGATCACGAAGCGGATCGCCAGGCGCTCCTTCTGGCGCATCTCGATCAGGCGGTCGAAGATCGCTTCCCAATTCTTGTTGCGTGCCAAATTGTCGTCGGTGATCAGGAAATGACGAATACCCTGGGCGAGGTTCGTGCGCACGATCGCCTCGATATCGTCGGCGGCGCGATAGCGCGACTTGCGCCCCTGGACATTGATGATAGTGCAGAACGAGCATTGGAAGGGGCAGCCGCGCCCTGCGTCGAAACTCGAGATGTATCCGGCGGTGCGCTTGATACGGTCTGCCGGCAAGAGCGGCAAGGAAGCGCCATCGAGACCCGGCAGATCGTTGATGTAGTTGTAGATCGGCTGCAATTCTCCGTTCATCGCATCGCGCAGGACGGTCTCGAGCCGCCCCTCCGCCTCGCCCGCGAAGAGCGAGAGGCCGAGGTCCAGGGCATCCTGCAGGTCCTTCTGCATTTCGGGCAGCATCGCGAGGCAGCCGGAGACGTGGAAGCCGCCGATGCAGACCTTGATGCCCGCGGCCCTGAGCGGACGTGCGAGATCGAGCGCGCGGGGAAACTGGTTCGACTGCACGCCAATGAGGCCGACCATGCCGAGCCCGCCATTGCGCTGGATCATTTTCACGATCCGGTTCGGACGGATGCGTGTATTCGTCTCGTCAATCGGGATCGTCTCGATGTCGACGTCCTCGCCGAGCACGCGCCGTTCGTCGCAATCCTGGGCGATCCCGTAAAGGCAGGCGAGCGAGTTCGATGGAATAGCCGAGCGCAGCCATTGGATGACGTAGCCGTCGTCGTCGTAATGAGACGGTTTGATCAGGACGAGCGTGAAGCGCTTGCGCTTCGGATACTCGGTCGGCGACCGTGCCAGCATAACGCCTCCATACAGTCAAGAAGCCGACATTCTCCAGATGGAGGCGTCAGTCAGGCCAAGTTGCCCCCGCTGGCGGCCTTTTGCAAGACGGAAGCGCCGCTGTGGGTTGGCGATGCGCCTCGGAGTATGTCGGCTCCCGGTTGTGATCCGATTAGCGGCGAGTTTTCGGTCATCAAGACACACCCCTCCCTCGGTTTTTGTCGCAACGCGTAACACCGAACGCCTCATGCTGTTGACGTGACCGGCGGGGGCCGCAACTCGGCGATCAGCCTCAGGATATCGGCGAAGAGATTTCTCGGAATGGCGACCTCGGCTATCTGGATAACCGGGCAAATGATCTTTGTTGCGCCGCGCTCGAACGCATGCCACTCGCCTGTAGGATCAACATCGGTTGGAGCCGGCTCGTCCAACATCCGGCATAGATCGATGAAATGCGATTGAACAGCGGATCGCTCCTTCAGCTCGGCGATTACATCACGGGTGAGTCGTGGTTGAACGACGAGCTGAGCGCGAAGCGCCTCGATCTCTTGCGCGAAATTATTCCGAATATCCGGGACGTTGCCGTCTTCTACGATCCAGACAGCCAGCGCACGGCCTTGGAGGCGACGGAGCGAGCCGGACGGAGGCTCGGACTTCAACTACAGGCCATGCCTCTGCCAAACGTCGACTCATACGAACCGGCCTTTCAGAAGGCCGGGGCCGGGCATGTCGACGCGGTCGATGTCCTGGCCTCGCCGTTCTTCAATGCGAACCGCTCGCGGTTCGCCGAACTCGCCGCGAAATATCGGCTGCCGGCGATTTACGAAACCGGCGAATATGCTCGCTCGGGTTGTTTGATGGCCTACGGGCCGATCTTCACCGACATGGCTCGCCGCGGCGCCACCTATGTCGATAAGATCCTGAAGGGCGCAAAGCCAGGCGATCTGCCGGTCGAACAACCGACCAAATTCGAGCTGGCGATCAATCTCAAGGCCGCGAATGCGCTCGGTCTGGTCGTGCCGTCGTCGCTACTCGCCCGCGCCGACGAGCTGATCGAATAGGACGCCGGCGTGGGGCTCTTGCCGTGCTCAGGCTGCGCCAACGAACGACCGCTTCCCACCCGAAGCGGGCTGAAGCATGGGTAGCAAGCGCGCGATTACTGGCGTCAATGGAAGTCGCGGCTCTTGAGGAGAGGAAGAGCTGGCGTGCCGGACGGCGCATCCTGCGGCTCGCCGGCCGAATCCTCGCCGTCCGACAGACGGTGCAACTCCCCGCTGAGGTCGATGAAATCCTCGGCGATGACATGGACCACGATGCCGGCCCGCTGCAGGCGGCCGCGCACCGCGAGCAGGCGCGCCGTCATGACCGTGATGCGGTGCCTCGCGAAGACCTTCGGCCAGACGATGATATTGGCGATGTCGCTCTCGTCCTCGAGCGTCATGAAGACGACGCCCTTGGCGGTCCCGGGCATTTGCCGCATCAGCACGAGGCCAGCGACCATGACCTTCGAGTTCTGCGTCAGGGTTTCGCCGCGATGCTCGGCATTGCGCATGGCGCCGAGCCGCCGCAGACGGGCGCGGAAGAAGCTCACGGGATGCGCCTTCAGCGACAGGCCCGTCGCCACGTAATCTTCCACCACATGCTCGTCGAGCCGCATGGCAGGCAAGGCGATCGCAGGTTCGCGGAACAGCTCGTCACCTAGATGGGGGGCGAGCAGGGGAAGCGGGTGGCCGGCATCGGAGAACATCTGCGTGGCTTTCTCGATGCCGATGGCGCTAAGCCGCCTTGCCGCCCAGAGCGCTTCCCTGCGGTCGAGCCCCAGCGAGCGGAAGGCGTCGGCTTCGGCTAGACGCTCGATGGTGAAGCGCGAGACGCCCGAGACGGCGCCGAGCCGCTCGATGCTGGCATAGCCGTTGCCGCGTAGCGCGACGAGGTTCAAGATCTCCTCCTCGCGCAGGCCCTGGATCTGGCGAAAGCCGAGGCGCACCGCGAAAGCATGGAGCGAAGGCTCCAGCATCGGTTCCAAGGTGCAGTCCCATTCGCTGAAATTGACGTCGGCCTGCCTCACCTCCACCCCGTGCCGGCAAGCGTCGCGCACGAGCTGGGCCGGCTGGTAGAAGCCC
>JBIOEK010000511.1:0-3069 GCA_044445925.1 Hyphomicrobiales bacterium | reverse complement strand
CGAGCGGGTCTGCCTATGAGGTGCTGACGGCGATCGAGGCGCGCCGCAATGGAGACAGGCCCGACGTCTTCGTGTTCCGCAAGACGGCGCCGCCCACGATCCGCATCGACCGGCGCGACGAGTTCGCCGAGGCCCAGGCGCAATGGGACCGGCTCGAGGCCTTCTTCGCCCACAATTTCGTGACGGCGTCGCGCGAGTTCATCGCGGCCTTCCACCGCTTCGAGACGACGGACGGGTTCGAAAGCCAGGTCGAGGCGCTGCTGCGCGGCTGGCTCGACGAGCATGTGCGCAAGAAGCACGCCTTGCGCTGGCCACCCGAGAAAGGCTCGCCGTTCCGCAGCTTGCGTCCATTCGAGGCCGAGCACAGCACCGTCTTCTTCGGGCGCGACCGCAAGATCGCGCGCGCCCTGAACGAGCTCGTGAACGCCGCGCAACGCGAGAACGGCCTGCCCTTCCTGCTGATCGTTGGGGCGAGCGGGGCCGGCAAGTCCTCCCTGATGCGCGCCGGCATCGCGCCTCGCCTCACGAGCCCGGGCGTCGTGCCGCAGATCGATCTGTGGCGCTGCGCGGTGCTGCGTGTCGGGGACGACGGCGACCCCTTCCTGTCCCTCGCCAAGGCGCTGCTCGCCGCGGACGGCGCAGATGGCGGCGGCTTCGGGCCCGCGCTCGGCGAAATCGCTGAGACCGGCTACCGCACGCCGGAGCTGCTCGCCGAACACCTGAGAACGAGCGGCCGCCAAGCCGCCGCCAAGGCGTCGATCGTGGCCCCGATCGTCGAGACCCTCGATCGCATCGGGGAGCGCCGGCGCCTGCAGGAGGGCTTCGACCGGCCGCTTCGCTGCGACCTCCTCGTGCTCGTCGACCAGTTCGAGAACATCTTCGCGGCGGGCCTGTCGGATGATGAGCGCGGCGAGTTCGCGACCCTGCTGCATGCGCTCTGCGCCACGCGGCGCGTCTGGATCGTCGCCACTATCCGCGCCGATCTCTATGGGCGCCTCATCGCGCCAGGCGGCTTCATCGCGCTCAAGGATGCGGGCGGCCATTATGATCTCGCCCCGCCCGGTGAGGCGGAGCTCGCCGAGATCCTGCGCAAATCGGCCGAGGCCGCGGGTCTCGCCTACGAGACCGATCCGCGCCACGGCGAGCGTCTCGACGACCGGATCCTGCGGGATGCGGCGGGGGAGAACATGCTGCCTTTGCTGCAATATGCACTCGACCGCCTCTACGGCGAGCGTCGCACCATCGACGGGGAACCGACCCTCCTGGTCTCGGCCTATGAGGCGATGGGCGGCCTCGACGGCGCCATCGACCAGACGGCCGAGCAGATCCTGGCGCAGCGGGTCGGCGAGGCCGAGCTCGCGGTGCTGCCGCGCCTCTTACGCTCGCTCGTGGCCTCCGTCGACGACGCCGATGCGGCCGCCGGGCGCCTAGCCTTCACGGTGCGCGAGCGCTTGACCGCCGAGGTCGTCCCGGACGCAGAGACGAGCCGCCTCGTCGACGCGCTGATCGAGGCGCGCGTCCTCGTCGCCTCCGGAGACTTCGCCTCGGGAGACTTTGCCTCCGGAGACTTGGCTGCGGGCAAGGGCGGCGCCGTCGGCGTCGCCCATCAGCGGGTGTTCGAGAGCTGGAGACGGGCACGCTCCATCATCCGCGACCATCAGGATTTTTACCGCGTGCGCCGCGATGTCGAGCAGCAATACCTGCGCTGGGAGGGAAATCGCCACGAAGCTTCATTCCTGCTGAGCAACGGGCCCGCCCTCAAATCCGCCCAGGAGATCGTGGTGAGCTACGGCGAGGAATTGAGCGCCAAGGTGGTCGCCTTCGTCGAGCAATCGACGCGGCATGCGCGGCGCAAGATCCGCCAGCTTCGCCTGACGGCTGCGGTCATGTTCCTCATCGCGGTGCTCGCGACCGGCTCCGGCTGGTGGGCCTTGCAGGAAAAGGCGCAAGCCGAGCGCAATTTTACGGTCGCCCAGCAAAATCTCGACACGGCGCGCCAGACGATCGACAACGTCGACCGCGCCATCGTCGCCGGCTTGAGCAAGGCGGAAGGCATCCGCATCACGGCACTCAACAATATCCTCTCGATCGTCGACCAGGCCATCCGCAACCTGACCGAGACCAACGCGCAAGATTCGCTCATCGCCCATAGCCGCGCCACGATGCTGTTCCTGTTCGCCGAGGTCTACAAGGCGAAGGATGCCCGTCAGGCCGCCATCGAGCACGCCGTCGAAAGTCTCTCCCTGCGCAGCACGCTGAGCCGCTGCGACGCCGGCGATCCGAAGATGTTCGAGACCTCACCCGGCGATTGGCGCTGGGAGCTGTCGGAATCCTTCGACCTCGTCGGCGACCTGGCTCGTCCCTTCTCGCCCAAGGATGCGGGCTTTGCGACGACGGTTTACGAGCAGATACGCGCCAACGCGCCGGTGCTTGCCTGCATGAGCAGGCTCGGGCCGCCTCCGGACGCTAATCTCGACGCCTCGACACTCTACCGCGCAGCGCTCGCCATACGCCGCGGCCTCACGGCGCAGGCGCCCAAGGAAAATCGCTTCGCCTATGGATTGTCGTTGAGCTTCGTGCGGCTCGGCGACCTCGTCGTCCAGGAGAACCCGCAGGAGGCGCGCGATCTCTACCGGCAGGCCCTCGACAATACCGCGTCGATGCTGCGCCGCGAGCTCGACAAGATCGACTGGCAGCGGGAGCTGTCCTGGAATCTCAACAAATTGGGCGACGCAAGCCTCAGGCTCGACCCGCCCGACGCGTCGGCCGCACGTAGCGCCTATGCGGCCGGGCTGTGCGTTCGCCGGCACGTGGCGGTGGGCAACCCCTCGAACACGCTCTGGCAACGCGACCTCACCTTCAGCCTCGACAGGATGGCGCGGGTCGATCTGCAGAGCGACAGGGCGCTCGCCGAGACCGAATATGTCGAGGCCTTCGGCATTCGCAGGCGCCTCTACCAAAGCGATCCCGACAATGTCGATTATCAGCGCGAGCTGGCCATGAGCCTCGACGCGCTCGGCAGCTTCTATGACGGGCTCAAGAAGCCGGAATGGGCCTATGCCTTCTATG
>JBIOEK010000510.1:0-3077 GCA_044445925.1 Hyphomicrobiales bacterium | reverse complement strand
TTCGCGCTGGGCGGCGATGATCTCGGTTGTGAGCTGGCCTTCTACGTAGGACGGTATATAGACATTCGCCGTCGTATAAAGTGCGCTCAGATGGCCGTCGAAGGTCTGCGCCAGGCGAATTGCCACATCGAGCGATTGGCCCCGATGCTTGGAAATGCCTACGTGCACCAAGATGTCCTTGAGCGACATTTGACATCCTCCGAAATCCCGAGCGGCGCTGTCATGCACGTCGCGAGTTGATCCCTGGATCGACCTCGGCACAATCGCCTAGGTCAACGGCAGTGCCTTACGCATTTGGCAGTTGCCCGCGAACGAGCCGCGCGTCGATTTCCTCCGGCGGCAGCCTAGTGAGATCCTTCGTAAGCTCTCCGACGAGGCGAACGCGGGCCTCGCGGCCGATCGTATCGCGCAAATCGCCGATGAAGTGAGGTGGTGCCACCAGGATGAGACAGTCGAACGCTTTCTCCACGGCCTTTTGCTCCAGAAAATCGGCAAGCCGATGGGCGAAGGTATGCTTCCCCTCGCGCCGCCAATCGACACGAGGCTCGATGGCGTGGTGCGCCGGATTGGCGCTCTCGTGGCCGCGTCCCGGCCTGTCCGTGCCAAGCTCGGCCACGCGATTGACCTCGTGGACGAAGGCGCCTTGCGGGATCTGCTCCAGACCCCCCTCGGCCCCCTTGCGGGCAAGGATGCGCGCGCGGGCGCCGTCCGCCACCAGAACCCAGGTCACCTTGGCTTTCATCGGCATAGTCCTCCTCTTGCTCGCATGTCGGCAGACCATGCGGCCGCCGCCGCCGATAGCGCATTGCGCTAGATCAATACCGGTGTCGCAACCGAATGCTATGAAGAGGCCGAACCATGTCCCGTCGCGGGCCGCCGAGTGGACGCTTGGAGCCGAAGCGCCGGCACCGCCGACCTGGTGGAGTGAGCGGTGAGGAAAGAAACGCAGTTCCACTTCTGGTATGTCGCGGTCGCGGTCATCGCGATCCTCCTGTTCCAGCAATGGTGGATCGAGAACGCCAAGACCACGGTCATCCCCTTCAGCCAGTTCGAGGCGCTGCTCAAGGACGGAACCGTCGAGCATGTGGCCATCGGTGCCGATGCCATCGAGGGCTCGCTGAAGAAGCCCTTGCCCAACGGCGGCACGCAATTCCAGACCGTCCGGGTCGATCCGCAGCTTGCGGCCGAGCTCGAAAAATACGGCGTCGAGTTCTCCGGCCTGCCGGCCAATACCGCAGCAGGGGCCATTCTGTCCTGGGTCGTCCCGATGGCCCTGTTCTTCGGCATTTGGTTCTTCCTTTTCCGCAAGCTCGCGGAAAGACAAGGCTTCGGCAGCGGCGGTTTCATGGCCATCGGGAAGAGCAAGGCGCGCGTCTTCGTCGAGACCGACACGAAGGTCACCTTCGCCGACGTGGCCGGGGTCGACGAGGCCAAGGCCGAGCTCGAGGAAGTCGTGAGCTTTCTGAAGAATCGCAAGCAGTATGACCGCCTCGGCGCGCGCATGCCCAGGGGCATCCTCCTCGTCGGTCCGCCGGGTACGGGCAAGACGCTGCTCGCGCGGGCGGTTGCCGGCGAAGCAGGGGTGCCGTTCTTCTCGATCAGCGGCTCCGAGTTCGTCGAGATGTTCGTCGGCGTAGGCGCTGCACGGGTGAGGGATCTTTTCGAGCAGGCGCGCAAGAAGGCACCCGCCATCATCTTCATCGACGAACTCGACGCCCTCGGCCGCGCGCGGGGCGCCTATGCGCTCGGTGGCGGCAACGACGAGAAGGAGCAGACGCTCAACCAGCTCCTGGCCGAGCTCGACGGCTTCGACCCGTCGGAAGGGCTGGTGCTGCTGGCCGCGACGAATCGCCCGGAAATCCTCGATCCCGCCTTGCTCCGCGCCGGCCGCTTCGACCGGCAGGTGCTGGTGGACCGGCCGGACAAGGTCGGCCGCATCCAGATCCTCAAGGTCCATCTCAAGAAGGCTCAGCTCGCCGCGAACGTCGATCCCGAGGCCATCGCGGCCCTGACCCCCGGCTTCAGCGGCGCCGACCTCGCCAACCTGGTCAACGAGGCGGCCCTCGTGGCGACCCGGCGCGGTGCCGATGCCGTCGCGATGGACGACTTTACGGCGGCTATCGAGCGCATCGTCGCGGGGCTGGAGAAGCGCAATCGGCTGCTCAGCCCGATCGAGCGGAAGGTCGTCGCTTTTCACGAGATGGGTCACACCATTGTGGCGCTCTCGCTTCCGAATACGGACACCGTTCACAAGGTCTCGATCATTCCGCGCGGCATCGGCTCGCTCGGCTATACCATCCAGCGCCCGACCGAGGATCGCTATTTGATGACGCGCGAAGAGCTCGAGAACAAGATGGCCGTGCTGTTGGGCGGGAGAGCGGCCGAGATGATCGAGTTCGATCAGGTCTCGACCGGGGCTGCCGACGACCTCGCGAAGGTCACGGACATCGCGCGCAGCATGGCCACGCGCTACGGCATGGTGGAGAAATTGGGTCAGCTCACCTACGAGCGCCAACCCCACAGTTTCCTCGGAGGCCCGGCCATGCCGCCGGGGCTCGAGCGCCAATACAGCGAAGAGACCGCCCGGGAGATCGACTGCGCCCTGCGCGATATCGTGGCCCGCGCTTTCGAGAAGGCAATGGGCGTCCTCAACAGCAAGCGCGATCTCCTGGGCGTGGGAGCGCGCGCGCTCCTCGAGAAAGAAACCCTCAACGAGAGTGACCTCCGCGCGCTCATTGGCTAGGTGCTGGCCCGTGCACGCTCGAGATCCGATGCCTCGGCGACCTCCTGGCAGCGCCCGCGGTTAACTCTCGCCGATCGGAACCCAGTCGGCCCCCGATTTTCGGTACTGCCGCTTCACCGCTGCCCAGGCGATGCGATGGGCGATCTCCTCCCGACGCACGGGTTCGGTTGCACCATAGCCCGACCAGGCATTGTTGAAGGCCGCTCGATAGATGTCCTGGGCGTGCCGGGGCAGATGGCGGCGGACGGAGTCGGGGAGGTCGGCGTTGGCGCGATAGGGCATCGCAGGCACCTTCGTCTCGACTTGCGCTGCCGACGAGGGCGCCGTCGCAATC
>JBIOEK010000509.1:0-3088 GCA_044445925.1 Hyphomicrobiales bacterium | reverse complement strand
GATCTGCGCATTGCTCGACCTCGTTGAGCCGATGCGAGATGAAGATGACCGCGACGCCGCCGGCCTTCAACTCGGCGATCACCTTCAAGAGGCGCGCCGTCTCGGCGATCGTCAGGCTCGAGGTCGGCTCGTCCATGATGACGACGCGCGCTTCGAGCGACAATGCCTTGGCGATTTCCAGAAGCTGCCGCTGCGCCAGCGACAATTCGGCGACTTGCGTATGCGCCTCGAAGTCGACGCCGAGCCGCCTCAAGAGGGGCGTCACCTTTCGCTCGAGCGCCTTGCGGTCGATGAGCTTCAACGGTCCCGCGAAGACGGCTTCGCGCCCCATCATCACATTGGCGGCCACATCGAGGTTCTCGAAGAGATTGAGCTCCTGATGCACGAAAGCGATGCCCGCCGCCATCGCATCGGCGACATTGAGCGAGGCGCGATCCTCGCCCTCGATGCGAATGGTACCCTCGCTCGGCTCGATGACGCCGGCGAGAATCTTCATCAAGGTCGATTTGCCGGCGCCGTTCTCCCCGATCAGCGCCAGCACCTCGCCGCGCCCGACGGCGAGGCTGACATGGTCGAGCGCCCTCACGCCCGGATAGGTTTTGCTGACCGCTACGAGCTCGAGCAGGGGATCGGACGTCATGCGACTTCGCGGAAATACGGGCATCGCGCACAAGGCGCGACGCCCGGGGCCTCAGTTTCTCGGCGCGTCGGCACGGCCTTGCGGGAGCGTCGCCTTCTTCCCTACTTCTTGCCCTGGCGCTCCTTGAGCTCGGCCCAGAAGGCATCGACATTGGTCTTGTCGATGATCTTGGTCGGAATGATGATCAAGCCGTTCGGCGGGATGAAGGATTTGTCGCCCTCGAGATATTTCGCCATGTCCTTCATGCCCTGATAGCCCCATTCATAGGGCTGCTGCACGACCGTTCCCACGATCGTTCCCTCCTTCACGCCGCCGAGCGTGATCGGATCCTCGTCGAAGCCGATGATCGTGACCTTGCCGAGCTTGCCGGCCTCCTTCAGCGCCTCGTAGATGCGTGGCGTGTTGTAGGAGTAGAAGCCGACCATGCAGTCGATCTCCGGATGGGCGGTGAGCATGTCCTCGACATTGCGCTTGGCGCGCGTCTGGTCGATGTCGTCGCCGCGAACGTCGACGAGCTCGATCTTCGACCCCTTGATCGTCGCCTTCACGCCCTCGATGCGTTCGCGTGCGTTGTCGGCGCCGGGCAGGCCGACGAAGCCCATGCATTTGCCCCCGCTCGGCAGCGCCTTCTGCATGATCTCACCGGCCTGCTTGCCGGCATCGGTATTGCTCGAGCCGATATAGGCGAGGCGCTTGCTGCTCGGGGCATCGCTGTCGGTGGTGAAAAGGGCCGTCTGGGAGGCGACGCGGTTCAGCGCGTCCCCCATCGTCTTGGGATCGACCGCGCTGACCATGATGCCGGCAACACCGGCCGCGACGAGATCATCCATGAGACGGGTCTGGATCGCCGCCGAGGACTGCTCCGGGTATTTGAAGACGAGCTCGTAGTTCGGCAGCTCGCCCTGCGCCTTCTTGACGCCGGCCTCGGCCGCCTTCCAGAAATCCGAAGCACCGTTCACCACGAAGGCGAGGGTCTTCTTGCCCGCCGCCTCGGAGCTTCCCGCCGCGCCGATCAGCATCGCGACGGCCGCACCCGCCAAAAGCAACTTCTTCACGATCGTCCTCCCTGGCTTGTCCTCGGGCGGCCAGGGCCGCTCGATGGCGTTTTGATGATGAGCGATCATTGACCGATTTGATGTCGATCAAATAATCATATTATTGGGCAAGCTAGCCAGAGGGCGGACGCATCGTCAAGCCTACTTTGGATGGATGGAAGAATATGGCTCGCGAGCCGACATCGGAGGTTGCGGAGCGAGCGCCGGGCTTGGTGCGCCGGTCGCGCGCCGCCCATGACGTCGTGGTCGAGGGCCTCGGCCGCTCGATCGTCTCTGGCACTTTCCAGGCGGGCGATACGTTGCCCGGAAAGGTCGAGCTGTGCCTGCGCTTCGGCGTCTCGCACACGGCGCTGCGTGAGGCGCTGCAAACCCTCGCGGCCAAGGGCCTGATCGCCGCGAAGACGAGGATCGGAACCTGGGTCCTCGAGCCCCGGCACTGGAACATGTTCGACAAGGACGTGCTCGCCTGGAGGCTCGCAAAAGGCGCCGACCCCGATTTCGTCGCGAGCCTGTTCGAGGTCCGAGAGGCCATCGAGCCGGTTGCCGCCGCGCTCGCGGCGAAGCGCCGAAGCGACAAGGACCTAGCCGCTCTGCGCCGTCACGTCGCCACGATGGTCGCTGCCCACGGCGACAAGCAGCGCTTCACCGATGCCGATGTGGCGTTCCATTTGCAGGTGCTCGATGCCTCGGGCAATCCGATCATGCACTCGATCGGCGCGCTCATCGCGACCGCGCTCGCCGGCGCCTTCGAATTGAGCGCGCCGACGGACGATCCGGAGCTCGAGGAGAATGCCTGCCGGCAGCACTCGGCGATCATCGACGCTCTCGCGAAAGGCAATGCGCAGGAGGCGGCCGACACCATGATGCGCGTCATCCGACAGGGCTGGATAACCTATACGCATGTCCAGGATCGGCCGCTCGCCAACCTGTCCCTCAAGGCCTTCTCGAAGAGGGGCAGGCGCAAGCCGGGGTAGCGGCGTTTCGCGCGCAGCCGGCGCCGGCGCGATCGAGACTGCGCCGACAGGGAAGCCGACGAAGGGCAGCCTCGGCGTGGAGGCGGTCTTGCGGCAAGTCTGGCAATGGCAGATGCCGCTCGAAAGCGGCTCTCCCTCGGTTCGATTTCTGACGGCGCCGCAAAGACATCCACCTTGTTGCATGGCCATGCTTCCCATCTCAGCCCTTCGTCGCGCCGGCTGTCAGCCCGTCGATGAAGAGCCGCTGCATCACGAGGAACATCGCAATGATGGGGAGCGTCATCAAGACGGAGGCCGCCATGACGGCTCCCCAATCCGTATTGAACTCGGTCGAGAATTCCGAAAGGCCGATGGGGAGAGTCTTGGCGCGGCTGTCAGTCGCGAGGCAAAGCGCGAAGATGAACTCGTTCCAGGTCGTG
>JBIOEK010000508.1:0-3109 GCA_044445925.1 Hyphomicrobiales bacterium | reverse complement strand
CTTCCAGGTCATCCGGGATTTCAAGCAGATGACGGGCCTCACTCCAGGCGCCTATATCAGGAATCGGCGGCTTCGCCTGGCGCGACGCCTGATCGAGCAAGGGGCGAACCTCGTTCAGGCGGCTGCGGCTGCAGGCTTTTCGGACCAGAGCCACCTGTCGCGCATCTTTCGCAGCACCCAGGGCATCACCCCCAACATGTTCCGGCAGGCCTGCATGCAAGGGCAAGTCGGCGTCGGGCGACATCCGACGGCCTGATACGCCCGCCCGCGTGCCACCGGCTCCGCTTTGAGGAGACCCGCGAGGGTGCGACGGAAGAGCGCCCGGCGCCCCACCGGCCGAAAGCCTCCGTGGCCGCTTTCGATAGATGTCAGGCGGAAATTGCTCCGGGCTCAGGCAATCTCGTCGAGGTACCAGGCGACGTAGCGCAGCGCGTTCGGCTCGACGGGGGCGTATGGCCCGGGCACGTAGAAGCGCGAGGCGACGCCCTTCTGATTGTTCTCGGTGATCCGCTTATCGGCCTCGGTCGTGACCTTCCACAACCAGGTCAGCTCCTTGAGATCGTAGTCGACGCCTTGCTTGGCGCAGCCCCGCACCAGCCAGACCACTTCCATCTCGCAGGTCGCCGCCGTCTTCGGCATGAAACGGTAGAGCACGCCGTGATCCGGATAGGCGATGAAGAAGCTCGCGGGACCAAGATGCGTCGATGTGAGGCCACCGTCATAGTCCTTGAGCTCGCCCATCAGGGGCGCGACCGGCTTTCCGCCCCGGCTGCCGGTCTTGACGCCCTCATAGAGGGCGTAGCGGAACGAGAAGACGGCTTCCTCGCCGGTTCCCGAACCGACCCAGCTGTCGGTCGGCGCGATGTCCACCCCCAAGGCGCGGCTGCGCGCCTCCATCGCGGCGTTCAATCCAGCGATCTGGGCGAGCGGTTGCTCGAGGGCATGGAGTTTGGAATATTCGGGGTGGGCCGGGTGCAATGGTAGCATTCGAGATAGTTCTCGACCGCGAGCTTCCAATTTGCCTCGATCGGCCAGGTCTCCCGATACGCGACTTTCGCCGTCGCCCAGCCATAGGGAGCATGCGACGATCGGATCGCCTTGCGGGCCCTCTCCAATCCAAGCGGCTTCTCCGCGAAGCAGATGAAGACCAGCCCTTCGATGACCTCGAGATGGATCGGCCGCAGCGCGTGTGTGGTCTTCTCGAAATCGGCCGGCATATGGCGGGCGCTGCGCAGCGTGCCGTCGAGCTCATAGGCCCATGCGTGATAGGGGCAGACGATGACGCTGGCATGCCCCTCGCTCTTCACGCAGATGCGCGAGCCGCGATGACGGCAGACGTTCAGGAAGGCCCTGAGCGCCTTGTCCCTGCCGCGCATGATGATCACGGATTCCTCGGCCATCTCATACAAGAAGTAGTCGCCGGGATCGGGGGCGCTCGAGGCATGTCCGGCCAGCAGCCAGTGGCGCATGAAGATGCGCTCGATGTCGTGCCGGAACACCGCCTCGCCGGTGTAGAAGCCGCGCAGCAGCGAATGGCCGGCAGGCTGGCGATCGATGAGGGCGGCGATCGCCGCATCGGCGGTTCGGGCGAGGGACGGCATGGCGAGGTCCATGATCGGCTCCATCGAGATGAAGGGCGGCTCAGGCGCGGATGCGCTCGTTCCTTGGATCATAGAGGGGTGCGAGGCTGGCGCGCGCCTTGAACCGGACGTTGGCGACCTCAATCTCGA
The DNA here is from genome assembly GCA_044445925.1 of Hyphomicrobiales bacterium. Classification (GTDB taxonomy): domain Bacteria; phylum Pseudomonadota; class Alphaproteobacteria; order Rhizobiales; family Beijerinckiaceae; genus GAS188. Next base: position 1,379 of record JBIOEK010000508.1, on the reverse strand, counting down.
AGCGCCCCTGCGCCACGAAATCGGCGGCGGGCTCCTTCCCATGGCGAACATAGCCGAGCGCGACGGCGCCGCCGAGATGATGCCCATAGGCGCCCGAGGTCGTCCGCCCGACCATGAGGCCGTCGCGCCAGATCGGCTCGTCATGGTAGAGGAGCGGCGTCGGATCCTCGAGCAGGAACTGCACGAGGCGCTTGTCGCTTCCGAGGTCGCGCTGGCGCAGCAAGGCCTCGCGGCCGATGAAGTCCAAGCCCTTGTCGAGCTTGACCGCAAACATCAGCCCGGCCTCGATCGGCGTGTCTTCGTCGCCGATATCATGTCCCCAATGGCGATAGGCCTTTTCAATGCGGCAGGAATCCATCGCATGCATGCCGGCTAGCCTCAGCCCGTAAGGAGCGCCGGCCGCCATGATCGCGTCGAAGACGTTGCGGGCGAATTCCGTCGGCACATAGAGCTCGTAGCCGAGCTCCCCGACATAGGTGATCCGCGCGGCGCGAAGCCTGGCATAGCCGATGTCGATCTGACGCGAGGCACCGAACGGGTGGGCGGCATTCGAGAGATCGGCCCCCGAGACGCGCTCGAGCAGCGCGCGGCTTTGCGGGCCCATGAGGCTGAGCACGGCGATGCCCGAACCGATATCGGTCGCGACGACGTGCCGGTCGCCGTCGATATGCCGGTTGAGCCAGGCGAGATCCCGGCGCGCCGCGGCGGCAGCCGTCACCACCATGAAGGAGGTCTCGCCAAGGCGCGTGACGGTCAAGTCCGCCTCGATGCCGCCCCGCGCGTTGAGCCATTGCGTGTAGACGATGCGGCCCGGCGCCACGGCGACATCATTGGCGCAGATTCGCTGCAAGGCGGCTTCGGCATCGCGTCCCTGCACCAGGAACTTGCCGAACGAGGTCATGTCGAACAGCGCCACCCTCTGGCGCACGGCGCCGTGCTCGGCCGCGGCGTGCTCGAACCAGTTCTGGCGGCCATAGCTGTAGGCATAACGCGGCTCGATGCCCTTGGACGCGAACCAGTTCGGCCGCTCCCAGCCTGCCGCCTCGCCAAAGCACGCGCCTCGCGCGGCGAGGCGCTCATGCAGGGGCGAGGTGCGCGCCCCGCGCGCCGTCTCGTACTGCCGGTAGGGCCAGTGCATCGCATAGAGAAGGCCAAGCGATTCCTTGGCGCGCTCGGCGAGATAGGCCCTGGTATTCTGGAAAGGCTGCATGCGGCGGATGTCGACGTCGCCGAGATCCATCGACGCATGCCCCTCGACGATCCATTCGGCCAGCACCTTGCCGGCCCCGCCAGCCGATTGGATGCCGATCGAATTGAACCCCGTGGCCACGAACAGATGGCGCAGCTCCGGCGTCTCGCCCAGCATGTAGCGCACATCG
>JBIOEK010000507.1:0-3118 GCA_044445925.1 Hyphomicrobiales bacterium | reverse complement strand
CCGTCCCGGGTAATCCAGTTGTTGAACTGCGACGCCTGTCGGACAAAGCCGCCTTTGGCGTCCTTCGACTGCACCGGATGCCAGTCGGCAGTCCATTTTCCGTCTGCCAGCACGGCTGTTCCCTTCAGGCCGGCAACGGCTCGGCGAGGAGGCCGTCCAAGTCCAGGCGCCTGGTGAACATCGCCAGGCCCCCCTGGGAGTCGCGGGGCCACTTTTCGCGCGGACGGTCCCAATAGAGCTCGACGCCGTTGCCGTCGGGGTCGCTCAGGTACAGCGCCTCGCTGACGCCGTGGTCGCTGGCGCCGTCCAGCGGAATCCTCGCCGCGCTCAATCGCCGCAGCGCATCGGCAAGTGCCGCCCGCGTCGGGTAGAGAATTGCCACATGGTAGAGGCCGGTGCTGCCGCGCGGCGGAGGCGACCCGCCCTGGCTCTCCCAGGTGTTGAGGCCGATGTGATGATGGTAGCCGCCGGCCGAGATGAAGGCGGCTTGCGGCCCATAGCGCTGCGTCACCTCGAAGCCGAGCACGCCGCAATAGAAGGCAAGAGCGCGGTCGAGATCGGCGACCTTCAGATGCACATGGCCTATCTGGACGCCCGGATCGATGGGCTGGGCGTTGGGAACGGTATCGGTCTTCCCGCTGCGCAGGGTCGTGCTCATGATCGTCCTTCCTACTTCCCGCCGGTCGTTCCTGCCATTCCCGCCGATCGCGGGTCAGCGCACCAGAGCAAGCTCGCCCGTCTTCTTGCCAGATACGAGGTGTAGCGCATAGGCGCCATCCCCGAGCAGCGCCTGCACGAGAAGCGCAACGGCCCAGAAGGCAGGATATTCCCAGCCCCCTCCCGCATTGGTGAAGAAGAAGCCGTTGGCGCCATGTACGGTGACGATGGTGCCGATGAGCACCCCGACCAGCGCGAGCGACGCAAAGCGCGTGAAGAGGCCGAGGATGAGGCAAAGCGCCCCTACGAGCTCGACCGCGATCGTCAAATAAGCGAGCGCCGGAGGCAGTCCGAGCTTGCCGAAGAATTGCGCCGTGCCGGCGGGCGTGAACACGAAGAGCTTCAAGCCCCCATGCACCAGAAACAGCGCGCCGAGCGTGAGGCGCAATGCCAGGGCCGCATAGGGAGCGGTACGAGTGTCGATCATCCTGAACCTCCGAGATAACTGGAATTCTCAGATAGTCTCACTCGCTGGCTTTGATAATCCGGCCTGGCGTGATAGCAGCTCACACCTTGAGTGTGAGGATGAGATATGGCCAATGCTCTCCCTTGCCCCACGGCCGAGGCCAAACGAGGCGTATATCGCCTGGCCGGACCTGCCGTGACGCACCGGCCGAAGCCAACTCATCGCTTGCGAGCGTTGGAGCGAGATAGGGATGCCCGATCGCGTCACCAGCATGAATGTGTTCGTGCGCGTTGCGACGCTCCTGAACCTCTCGGCGGCGGGGCGTGCGCTCGGCCTGTCGCCGACCATGGTAACGAAGCATATCGCGGCGACCGAGGAGCGGCTCGGGGTGAAGCTGCTGCACCGCTCCACGCGGCGCCTCACCCTCACCGAAGCCGGACGAAACTATCTCGAGTCCTGCGAGCGCATTCTCGCGGATATCGAGGAAGCCGAAACCTCGGCGAGGGCCGATCATCTCGAGCCCAGAGGCACATTGCGACTCAACGTCCCGTTTTCCTTTGGAATTCGCGAGATCGCTCCCGCGCTCGCCGAGTTTGCCCGCCTGCATCGAGATCTATCGATCGATCTTGGATTGAGCGACCGCTACGTAGATTTGATCGATGAGGGTTGGGATCTCGCAGTGCGCATCGGGCTCTTGCGCGATTCGAGCCTCGTGGCGCGTTGGCTCGCGCCATGCCATGTCATTGTATGCGGGGCGCCAGCCTATCTTGCGGCCAAGGGAACGCCGCGAACATTGGCTGAGCTTGCCGCCCACAACTGCCTTGGCTACACGATGCCGAGCCTCGCGAGCGCCGAGCGCTGGGTGTTCGGGGCGAATGGCGACATCGCTGCCAAGGTCTCAGGCAATCTGCGCGCCAGCAACGGCGATGCCTTGCTCGCTGCCGCCCTCGCCGGCCAGGGGCTGATCTACCAACCGAGCTTCCTCATCGGCGACCATCTTCGCTCGGGAAGTCTCGTGGCGTTGCCGCTCGACGAGAAGACGCTGACGCTGCCGATCCACGCCATCCTCCCGTCGGGGCGCCAACCGCCCGCCAAGGTCAGGGCGTTCGTCGAGTTCCTCGCCCGCCGCTTCCGGCCGGATCCACCCTGGGACCTGGGCCTCGAAGCGTAGAGCCGATATTCGTGCAATTGGCGGGAAACTGCGCTTGAGCGAAGGTCGCCCCTGCCCTACCCTGCCGCCATGAATCGACATATCCGCTTCCCGCGCCGCGCCTGCCTTGCAGCCCTTGCGACATTGCTTGCAGGCGTTGCCGACCGCGCGACCGCAGCCGATCTCGGCCCCTATCACGCGGCGCCCAGCTATTATGCGCTGTCGCCCTCGCCTTGCCTGGAATACCAGCACGCCTACCTGGACGCCCTTTATTCGATCCGGCAAACCGCGAGGCTGTTTCGCAGCCAGGATATAACCTTCCACCGCCTGAAGCGCATAAGAGCGAATGACGGGTTCGTCGGCCGGGACATCACGCTCAACGCGGTGATGTCTGCAGAGCAGATCGATGTCGCCGTCAAGGCGACGCAGGTTGCGATATTCGTGGCGCGCGCGCGCCGCCTGAGCTGCACCTCGGCCGCCCGGTTGAACGAGATCGACAACGAGGCAAGCCGCATCAATCGCGGGATCGCCGAAGCCGCGATCTGGATCGATCCGCAAAGCTTCCGGTAGCGACAAGCCGCGAAGCTTGTGAGCCCGACCCAGAACGACCCGACTAAAGACAACCCGGCCCGAGAGAACCCGACTCGCGGCAGCCAGCCCCAGGACAACCGCGCCATTGTGGTGGGAACCGGGCCTGCTGGGCTTGTCGCCGCGCTGGCGCTGGCGCGCCAGGGCGCGGCCGTGACCCTTGTCGGTCAAGAGGCGCCCGAAGCCCGCGGACGCACCATCGCCCTGTTCGACGGTTCCGTGCGGCTGCTCGCCGAGCTCGGCGTGTGGGACAGGCT
>JBIOEK010000506.1:0-3125 GCA_044445925.1 Hyphomicrobiales bacterium | reverse complement strand
GGAGGCGGCCTCACTCAACACCGTCTTCCTGAAGGACGCCTTCGAAAACATCGCGGCTGCGGCGCGGCAGGCGCCGATCCGCGCCTTCGCTGCCTATGGCCCGATCGGCGAGGAGGCCTTCTTCGAGGGCGTTGCCGCGCAGCGCCCCGGCCTCATCGCGGCGGTCTTCCCGAATTTCGGCGACTGCCTCTTCGCCGGCATCGACGGCATGTTCGAAGCCGGCTGCTCCTCGGCCTGCGTGCTCAATTCCGACACGCCCGATCTGCCGACCGATTATCTCCTGCGCTGCGCCGGCGAGCTCGAGGGCGGGCGCGACCGCGTCGTGATCGGCCCGGCCGATGATGGCGGCTATTATATCCTCGGCATCTCGCGGCCGCATCGGCGCCTGTTCGCGGACATCGAATGGAGCACGCCGCGCGTCCTCGGCCAGACGCTGGCGCGGGTGGCCGAGCTCGGTCTCGAGGTCGTCACCTTGCCGATGTGGAGCGACATCGACGACGCCGCCTCGCTCGGCCGCTTTGTCGTGAGCATGGAAGCCGGTGCGGAGGCCAGGAGACGCCGAGGTGAGGCGAGGCCTTTCGCTGCCCCCCACAGCTCGGCGCATCTGCGGGCGAGCCTGCGCGAGACCGATCTACGCCATCGCCTCGCCTTGCCGGCCGACCGGCGGGTCGACGCCGCGTGAAGGACTGTGCCGGGGCCGCGGGCTTGAGAAGCTTGACGGCAATATGCGGCTGCGGCATGGCGCTGATCGCCCTGTCGCTCCTCGCTCGCCACGCGCAGTGGCGCGACGATTTCGACCTGTTCGTTCCGGTAGCCTTTGTGCAAAGCTTCGTCTACGCGCTCGGTGCCTGGATGCTGCTGCGCGTGGAGAGGCCGAACGGGCCCATCCTCCTTGCGATCATCATCGCGGTGGCGGTGAGCATGCGCCTGATCGCACTCGCGACGCCGCCCAACTTTCTCTCGACCGATGTCTACCGCTATGTCTGGGATGGGCGTTTGCAGGGGGCGGGAATCAACCCCTATCTCTACGTTCCCGCCGATCCGGCGCTCGAATCGTTTAGAGACGAGGGCATCTACTCCCATATCAACCGGCTCTACACGGCGCCGACCATCTATGCGCCCTTCGCGCAGCTGGTGTTCTTCGCCGTCACCCGCCTTGCAGAGAGCGTGACGGCAATGCGGCTCGCCATGCTGAGCTTCGAGGCGATGGCGGTCCTGGCACTGGCGGCGTTGCTCGAGCGCTTCGGCCTGCCGAGGCATCGCCTCGCTCTCTATCTGTGGCACCCCTTGCCGGTCTGGGAATTCGCCTGCGGCGCCCATGTCGATGCCGTGCTGATGGCGGGAGCGTTCGCGGCCCTGCTCGCTGCGTCTTCCGGCCGGCGCGGGCTTTCGGGAGCCTTGCTCGCGGCGGCGACGCTGACGAAATTCCTGCCTCTCGTCATGGCGCCGGCGCTCTATCGGCGCTGGGATTGGAGGATGCCGGCGGCCTTCCTCGCGGTCATCGCGGCGCTCTATGCCGCCTACGCCCTCCATGGCGGCGCCGGATGGCGGGTGCTGGGCTACCTACCGGGCTACGCCTCGGAGGAGGGCCTCGCCGCCGGCGACGGCGTGTTCATCCTGTCGCTGTTGCGGCAGGTCGGGCTTGCGCCCCTGGCGGCGAGGCTCGGCTTTTCGGCGCTCGCGCTCGCGGTCGTCGGCACGCTCACCATGAGGGCGCTGTCGCGGGATCGTGATGCTCGCGCGATGCTTGCGCTCGCCGCCGCGCTCGCGACCGCGGCGATCGTCCTGATATCGCCGCATTACCCTTGGTATTTCTGCTGGCTCGTAGCCTTCATCCCGTTCCTGCCGAGAATGTCGCTGATCTACCTGACCTCTTCGGTCTTCTATCTCTACATCACGGAAAACCCGGCCAGTATCTGGACGGGCGTCGTCATCTACGGCCCGTTTCTCGCCCTGCTGATGCTCGAGCGCGGCCATCTCCTAGCGCCGCGCTTACAAGAAGGATCGATCGCGTGACCGCAGAGCCTCGCCTCGACGATGCCGTCAGCCGCCGCTACTTCGAAGAGATCGGGGAGGAGCGCGGCGCCCGCGCCGCCAACGACCCGGTCTGCCTCTATCTCGAGGTCACGAACCGCTGCAATTTGCCCTGCACCACCTGTCCGCGCACCTATGAGGAGCTGGAGCCGGAAAAGGACATGTCCTGGGACCTGTTCACCAGCATCGTCGGCGAGTTCGCCAGCGTGAAGCGCGTCGTGCTGCACGGGGTCGGCGAGCCGATGATGGTCAAGGAGCTGCCACACATGGTGGCCTATCTCAAGGCGCGCGGCGTCTATGTGCTGTTCAATACCAACGGCACCTTGCTGAAGGTCAAGAAGAGCCGCGAATTGATCGAGGCAGGTCTCGACGAGTTGCGTGTCTCGCTCGACGCCGCGGAGGCCGGCGCCTACGCCAAGATCCGCGGGCGCGACATGTTCGACGCGATTCTGCGCAACCTCAGGGGCTTCCTCGCCCTGAAGCAGGAGATGGGCGTCGAGCATCCGCGCGTCTCGCTCTGGCTCACCGGCCTCAAGGAGACGATCGAGCAGCTTCCGGCCTTCGTGCGGGTCGCCCATGAGGTCGGCGTGAAGGAAGTGCATCTGCAGCGCCTCGTCTATTTCCCCGAGGGCCAGGGGCTGGCGCGGCCCTCCTCCTCCTTGTTCGAGAGCATCGACGCCGCCGAGCGCGGCCAGATCGACAGGGCGAAGGAAGTGGCGCGGGAGCTCGGCGTGTTCTTCGACGCCTCGGGCGCAGCCGAGCCCGAGGAAAGCCTGACACGCGACGTGAACGGCAAGCCCTGGTCGATGTGCCGCAGGCCGTGGTCGCTGATGTATTTCACCGCCCATGGGCGCTCGCTGCCCTGCTGCATCGCGCCCTTTTCCATGCATGGCTATGACAGCTTCACCTTGGGCGATGCGAAGCACCAGACGCCGGAGGAGATCTGGAACGGCGAGGCCTATCGCCGCTTCCGCGAGGAGCTCTTGAGCGACAAGCCGCCTCAGGCCTGTGCCAATTGCGGCCTGCGCTGGAGCTTGTGAGCGGCGTCGTGGGCGAACTCCCTGGAGGTGAGGTAAGAAGCCGCATCGCGC
>JBIOEK010000505.1:0-3131 GCA_044445925.1 Hyphomicrobiales bacterium | reverse complement strand
TATCCAAACCATGCCGCGCCGGCCGAAGCCGGCCCGAATCTCACTTCAACTCGACCTTGGCGCCAGCCTTCTCGAGTTGGGCCTTCAGCTTTTCGCCCTCTTCCTTGCTGACGCCTTCCTAGACGGCCTTCGGCGCGGCCTCGACCAGATCCTTGGCCTCCTTCAGGCCAAGACCCGTGATGGCGCGCACCTCCTTGATCACCTCGATCTTCTTCTCGCCGAAGGCGGCGAGCATGACGGTGAACTCGGTTTGCTCCTCGACCACGGCCGCGGCAGCGCCCGGGGCCGCGGCAACCGACACGGCTGCGGCAGCGGAGACGCCCCATTTCTCCTCGAGCATCTTGGCGAGCTCGGCGGCCTCGAGCACGGTGAGGCCTGACAATTCGGAGACGATTTTTGAGAGATCAGCCATTTCAGACTTTCCTTATGTAGGATGTGATCGATGAATTCCAAGCGGCCTTCATGCCGCCTTGTCCTTGTCGCCATAGGCGGCGAACACGCGCGCCAACTTCGCCGCAGGGGCATTGGCGAGCTGAGCGAGCTTGGTGGCCGGCGCCTGGATGAGGCCGACGAGCTTGGCGCGCAGCTGGTCGAGAGAGGGCAGGCTCGCCAGCATCTTCACCGCATTCGGGTCGAGAGCCGTCTTGCCCATCGCGCCGCCGAGCACCACAAGCTTCTCGTTCAGCTTGGCGTAGTCGGTCGCGACCTTGGCGGCAGCGACCGGATCGGACGAGTAGGCGAGAATCGTCGGGCCCTTCAGCAAGGGCGCGATCGAAACGGCGTCCGTGCCGTCGAGCGCGATCTTGGTGAGCCTGTTCTTCGCGACCCTCACCGAGACGCCGGCCAACCTCGCCTGCTTGCGCAGCTTTTGCATGTCGGCGACCGTGAGGCCGGCATAGTGCGCAACGACCACGCCCACATTCGCTTTGAATGTCGAACGCATCGCCGTCACGAATTCTTGCTTTTCCGCACGTTCCACGTGGGTTCTTCCATCGACGAGGGCGGCCGGGAACTCATCGCTCCCTGTCCACCGGGTTGCACTTCAAGCCGGCCCGCAACGCCATAAGCGCCATCGGGCGGCCGGTTACCAGTGCCTGTCCGGCCGGGCAGGAGAGCCCGCGCCTCGGTCCAGTCGGTCAAAGCCCGAAACGCGCCAAGATCATGATAGAGGACAAGGTCCAAGACATGATCGTCCGCCGCGGCTCGTCGCTCATCCCATCTGCGCAGGCGAAGCCTTTTTGAGCCGGGCTGGCCCGGCACCTGCGGTCTTGGACAGGTATCATTCCGCCATCCCCGAAAGCGTCCTCCATGCATCAAGGCACGAGGCCTCTTGACATATGCACGAAATTGGAGCGCCATTCGCACCAGAGATAACCAGACAGCCACGTCGTCTAGGCAAGCCGCCAGGGCGACGCGCCCGAAAAGGCTCATGCTTTTGAGTCTTCACGGAAGCGCGTCTCTTAGACGCTCGATGGCGTTTTGCCAAGTGGGCAACTCCCAGAAAATGTCGCCGCCACGGCGTGATGCCGCATGGCACCGATGCGTCGGCGCAATCCTGCTTCGCATGCCGTTGCGGGAGAAGGCAGAGGGCGAAGCGCTTGAACCCGTGAAGCCCGACCGCTAGAAGAGCCGCGTCCGGCCTGCCCGCCTCATGGAATCACCGGGCCTGGACGCGATGGCGCCCGGCGATCGCACCGGCATCGATTCCGCAATTTGGGAAATCTCCATGGCGCGCAGCAAGATAGGCCTTATCGGCGCAGGCCAGATCGGGGGCACGCTCGCCCATCTCATCGGCCTCAAAGAACTCGGCGACGTGGTGATGTTCGACATCGCCGAGGGTCTGCCGCAGGGCAAGGGCCTCGATATTGCGGAATCCTCCCCCGTCGACGGCTTCGATGCCAATTACCGGGGCACCCAGTCCTATGCCGATCTCGCAGGTTGCAACGTGGTCATCGTCACCGCCGGCGTGCCGCGCAAGCCCGGCATGAGCCGCGACGACCTTTTGGGCATCAACCTCAAGGTGATGGAGGCGGTCGGGGGCGGCATCAAGCAATATTCGCCGCAAGCCTTCGTGATCTGCATCACCAACCCCCTCGACGCCATGGTCTGGGCGCTGCAGAAATTCTCCGGCCTTTCGGAAAAAAAGATCGTCGGCATGGCCGGAGTTCTCGATTCGGCGCGGTTTCGCCTGTTCCTCGCCCAGGAATTCGGCGTCTCGGTCGAGGATGTGTCGGCCTTCGTGCTCGGCGGCCATGGCGACGACATGGTGCCGCTCACGCGTTATTCGACGGTCGCCGGCATTCCCCTCCCCGACCTCGTCAAGATGGGCTGGACCACGCAGGCGAAGATCGACGCCATCGTCGATCGCACCCGCAAGGGCGGCGGCGAGATCGTCAACCTGTTGAAGACCGGCTCGGCCTTCTATGCGCCGGCGGCTGCGGCGATCTCGATGGCGGAGAGCTATCTGCGCGACAAGAAGCGGGTTCTGCCCTGCGCCGCCTATCTCGATGGCCAATATGGGCAGAAGGGCATGTTTCTCGGCGTGCCTATCGTCATCGGAGCGTCCGGCGTCGAGCGCATCGTCGAGATCAGCCTGAATGGCGAGGAGCAGGCCATGTTCGACAAATCGGTCGCCTCGGTGAAGGGGCTCATCGACGCCTGCATGGGCATCAACGCGACCCTGAAGGGGTGAGCCCCGCATGAACATCCACGAATACCAGGCGAAGGCCGTGCTGAAGGAATTCGGCGCGCCGATCTCGCGCGGCAAGCCGGCCTTCACGCCGCAGGAGGCCGAAGCCGCGGCAAAAGAGCTCGGCGGCCCGCTTTTCGTGGTGAAGAGCCAGATCCATGCGGGCGGACGCGGCAAGGGCAGGTTCAAGGAGAAGGAGGCCGGCGACAAGGGCGGCGTGCGGCTCGCGAAATCGATCGAGGAGGTGAAGCGTTTCGCCGAGGAGATGCTAGGCCACACCCTGGTCACGGCGCAGACCGGCCCCGCCGGCAAGCAGGTGAACCGGCTCTATGTCGAGGACGGCTCGGCCATCGCGCGCGAGTTCTACCTGTCCATGCTGGTCGATCGGGAGACGGCTCGCATCGCCTTCGTGGTCTCGACCGAGGGTGGCATGGACATCGAG
>JBIOEK010000504.1:0-3156 GCA_044445925.1 Hyphomicrobiales bacterium | reverse complement strand
TCCAATCCCACCACACGGTGTAGCCGGCCTCTTCCAGGAGCTCCGCCAGCTCGGCTGCCTGCGAGCGGTCCTCGCGCGCATAGGAGATGAAGACATCGACCATGCTAGGCCCTCGCCCGACGTCCGCGCGCCCGCGTCATAAGCCTATCGCATCGGATGCTCTTGTCACTGCCCTCGAGAAGGGCAGCCTAGGGGGACGGACCAACACCGGCTCACGCCTGCGGCCGGATGACGATGCGCCTAAATCGCCAGCACCACATTGCCGAGCGCCTGGCCGCTTTCGACGAGCCTGTGGGCAGCGGCGATCTCGGCCAGCGGCAAGGTCGCGGCGATCGTCGGCTTCAGGCGACCGGCGGCGAGCATCCGATTGATGCCCTCGAGCGCACGCTCCCTCGCTCGTGTCGGCAGGATATAGGCCTGCACGAACTGGACGGTCACGCCCTTTCGCTGCAAGGCGTAATAGGGCAGCACGGGCTCCCGGTTCGAGGTCGACGAATAGCTCGCGATCTTGCCGTTCGGAGCGATGACCGCCGCGTCGATCTGGACATTGGCCCCGAAATCGACCTCGACGATGCGTTCGACGCCTTGCGGAAAGAGCGAAAGCACCCGTTGGGCTACGTCCTCGCGCTTGCGGTCGATGATGTGGCGGGCGCCGGCCGCCTTGGCGATCTCGGCCTTGGCATCAGAGCTGACCGTCGCGATCACCTGCGCCCCGCCGGCCACGGCGAATTGGATGGCGAGCTCGCCGACCGCCCCTGCCCCACCCTGGACCAGGATGGTCTGCCCCAGCACGTCGCCGTCCGCGAAGATCACATGATGGGCCGTGCATGCAGGCCCGCCGAGACAAGCGCCGATGGAAAAATCCGTATCATCGGGAAGAGCGACGACATGGCGCTGCGGAAGGGCTACGTATTCGGCGGCGGTTCCCCGCTCGATTCCACCGGCGGCCTTGTAGTAATCGCCGCCGCCCGCGTTCCAGAGCCAGACGCGCTTCCCGACCATCGAGGGGTCCACGCCATCGCCCGCCGCTTCGATGACGCCGGCGCCGTCGGTATGCGGAAACACGCGTTTCTCGGGGCGCCCGAACTCGGCGCCTCCCCAGCCCGATCGGCGCTTCACGTCAGCCGGGTTGATCCCCGAGGCGCGCATATGAACGAGCACCTCGCCCGCGCCCGGATCGGGGCGCGGGAGATCCCCCACGACCAGAACCTCTTCGGCCGGACCTGTCCGATCATACCAAGCCGCGCGCATCCTTCAGTCCCACGAAGCGGTTCAAGCCTTCCGCGAAGCCTTGGACCTCCCTTTCCGGCCGAGCGAGACGATGAGGCGCGTCGCCTGATCGAGCGCCGCCGTCAGGCGGTTCTGACCGCGCGTCAGCTGCGTCAAGGCGAAGCCCAAGGTCGCCTGCTTGTGGGAGCGCAGCTCGGTCGCGGCGGAGAGCGTCGGAAGCGGCGGCACACCGAGCGCCGGATCATGACGGAAACGGGCCTCGCGTGTGTAGTTGATCGGAACGAGAATGCGGGCGAGATCCATGATGGCTTGATTGGCCTGCGCCGCCGTGAGCTTGCCCGCCCTGAGATCGCCGTAAAAGACCTCGAGCGCAGCGAGCAGCGCGCGCGCCGCGTCGCTCGAAGGCGAAAGGTCGAACAGCTCGCCCGCCGCGTCCTGATAGGATTTGACGGTCTCGAGGAAGTCCCTCGCCGTGGCGCGCCAATCGAACGGCAAGATCTCGGCATTGGCGTTGCGCAGCACCGCCAGCAAATAGACCTTGATGTCGCGCAGCAGAATGTCGCGGTCGGCGATCTCGAGCGTGTCGTTGAGGGTGTGCCAGGCAATGTTGCCGCCACATCCCCCGACCGCGTAATAGCCTTTTTCGGCCCGCAGCTTTGCCGGCATGGTCGAGGAGAGCATGAGATAGCTCGAAATGCCGATATTGTTGAAGGAGTAGTCGCCGGCGCGCAGCGGCCTTTCGGCGACAGCCTTCTTGCCGGCGACCTCAGCGACGACCTCCGACACGAATTGCTCGGCCTCCGACATCACGGCGAGCTCGATGAACTCCGTCGCCCAGCGGCAACCGGGGCTGTCGCAGTTCACCTGGGCCACGCAATTCCTGTCGAGATCCATGGCGAAGGCGTCGGCATACCAGGTCGAGCCCGCATAGCGCCCCGTCGAATGGCCCGGCCACCAGGCGATCCGGACGCTGCGTGCGAGCTGGTCGCGGTGGCCGTGCAGGACGCGGGCGATCTCGAGCATGGTCGCGTCCCCGACGGCGTTGTCACCGACGCCGACATCCCAGCTATCCAGGTGGCCGTGCAGGAGGACGAATTTTTCGGGCTCGCGCTTGCCGCGGATTTCGACGACGGGAATCTTCGACGCGAACCAGCCTTCCGTCATTTCCGTGAAGATCGAGACGGAGCCCCCGCGGCGCGCGAGCGCGATCAATTCCTTGCCGTCCGGGTTGTTGACTGCGACCGCGGGGATTTTCGGCTTCCGGGGGAGATCATCGAGATCGGGCGTTCCCCAGATCGAGGTGCAGATCGCGGCATGCACGTCGACCCCAGGGTTCACCGCGATGATCCCGACCGCGCCCAGCACCTCGAACTCGGCCATCAGGCCGGGGAGCGCGTAGCCTTCCGAGATGACGATCTTGCCGCGCGCCTTCGCCGCCTCCTCGACGCCGCCCTTACGCTTGGCGAATAGCGAGCTCGTGTCCTTGGCCTGCTGCGCCGGGACGTAGAACAGCTCGCCTTCGACCCCGTTGCGGGCGTCGACGCTGTAGGCGGGCGGTTTGGCGTTAAAGGCCTTGCCGCCGGCCTCGACGCGCCCCTTGCCCGGCAAGCTCAGATAGAGTTTGGGTTCATGCACCGTGACGTCGACGCCTAGACCGCGAAGGCGGCCGACGACATGGTCCATCGCGCGATTGACATCGTTCGGGTGCTCGCGGACGAAGGTCGAGAAGGTTTCGACGAGACGCCAAGGCTCCTCGATCGAGATCGAATCGAGGATCGTCCGCTCCGCTGCCGAGATCATGCTCAAACCTCGTTTCTCTGCATAAAACAATGTTTCGAATTGGTAGCTTCCCGGAGCGCGTTTCGCAAGCGCGGGGCCTGGGGCTGCGGCGCGCGAGGCAGGTCGAGGGCCGTCGGCTGGAGCCAC
>JBIOEK010000503.1:0-3159 GCA_044445925.1 Hyphomicrobiales bacterium | reverse complement strand
GGTAGACGTCTGAAACCGCGGAGGCATAGGGATCGATGCCGCTCAGGCTCGAGAAGATGCGCTGGAACAGCGAGCCCTCGCGACCGACCGGCAGCGAAGGCGTAACGCGGGGCTGGAGCACCGCGTAGCCTTCCACGACCCTGCCGGCTTGCGTGTCGAAGCGCGGCCGGTTGAGCGGATGCGCCATCTTGCCGATCAGCCGGCGGACCGTGTCGCGCGGCAATTTGGTATCCGCGTCGAGCGTGACCACGTAGCGGATATCGGCCGGCGCGAGGGGCAGCGCCCCCCCGGTTTCCACGAAACTCGTATCCGTCGCGCCGCGCAGCAGGCGGTTCAGCTCGTGAAGCTTGCCGCGCTTGCGCTCCCAGCCGATCCAGCGCACTTCGCTTTCGCTCCATATTCTGCGGCGGTGGAGCAGCAGGAAGCGCGCGCCTCCAGGCGAGGGGCCGTAGCGAAGATTGAGCCTTGCGACCCCCTCCTGCGCCGCTGCGAGGAGAGCCTCGTCGCAAGGCGCATGCTCGGTCTCGGCATCGATCCAGTCGGAGAGCAGGGCGAAATGCAAATCGCCGTCGGGGCTCGCAAGATGGTGAATTTCCAAGCGCTCGATCTGCTCCTCGATGGCCTCCCGCGTGGTCAGCAGCGTCGGCACCGCAACCAGCGTGCGCAGATGCCGGGGAACGCCGTCGCGAAGCTCGAGAGCGGGCAGGATCGTCGCGCTGAAGCCGAAGCTCACGGCGCGATTGACCAGAGCTACTGCCGCGTCGATCGCGGGGATCGCGCCGAGTGCGGCGGCAAGGCCAAGCCCCGCCCAGCCGAGCCCAGCCGCATGCAGTGCAAGCAGCGGCAAGGCGAGGAGGAGCGCGGTGACGATCGCGATGGCGGCCGCATAGAAGCCTATGCCGAAAACCCGGTTCAGGCGCGACGGCCATTGACGCAAGGGCAGCCGAAAGCCGATCGACGCCTCGAAATCCTGGCGCCCTCCGGCAATAAGATGATAGCCCGGATCGCTGCGGCGTTCCTGCGCCAAGGCGAGATGCGGCGAGGTTCCATCGACACCGCAATCCGGGCGGAAAGCCGATTTCCGTTCAGGCTCCTTGCGCGCTCCCGCCGAGCAGGAGGCCCCGCCGCGCTTTGCCGCCAGGACCGCGCTTTGGGCGATGTCGAGCTCGGTACGGTTCGAGCCACGCGCCAGCTCCTCGATGGCGCTGCGATAGAGGTTGCGCGTCGGGAAGTTCATGTCCTTGAAGGCGCTGCCGGCGGCGAGCTCATCATCGACGAGACTGATGCGCTCGAATAATTCCTTCCAGTCGAGATCGGAAATCAGACGCAGGCTCGTGATGATATTGCGCACCGTAACGTTCGCAGCGCCCTGTCGCCTGTGCACGTCGCGCACGACCGTATCGGCAGTCGTCTTTTGCGCTGCCAGACGCTCCTCGAGCCAGGTCAGCGCGGGCGTGATCTTGGGATCCTGGTCGCGCAGCCTGTGCACGAGCTGAACCGCGAACGCCTCCGACAGCTGGGCGCGCTCATGGTCGGCGAACACCGTGGCGACCGGCTCGGCGGTACGTCCGCCGGCTCCCAGCAGACGGTCCGCGAGCCCATCCGCCTGTTGCCGCGCCGCGCGACTTTGCACGATCTGCCGGGCGAGGCGTCCGAGATTCTCGATCAACACGATCCGCAGCGTGATCGAGACCGCCCATAATTCGCCGATCGTCAGCGGCTGCACCTCTTGGTAGGCCCGCACATAACGAAGCAGCATTCCGGAATCGAAGCGGCTATCGGTATGAGCGACGAAGGCCCAGGCCATGCCGAACACCCGCGGATATCCGGCGAAGGGCCCGGCGGCGAGCTTCGGCAATTGCCGGTAGTAGCCGGGCGGGAGATCCGAAAAGATCCCGCGGATCTGCTTCTCGACGAGATGGTAATTGTCGATCAGCCATTCGGCTGCCGGGGTGATGGCGCGCCCCTCCTCGATCGCCTTGACGAGGCTGCGATAGGCCTCGAGCAGGATGGCTCGATTATCGGCGAGCCGGCCCGCCAGCGGACGGCCCCGGCTCGGCTTCGCTGCCACCTTCTGCGCGATCGCGAGACTTCGCGCATGCTCCTCGAGGCGCTCGACGCTGAAAAGCTCTTCGCGGACCGGCTCCTGGTTGTTCCAGGGCGAGGTCGCGGACAGGCGGCCGAATATCCGGCGAACGAACCCCGTCAAATGGACCTTTCTGCCGCGCGGTCAGCGCCTGAGGGGCCTGGAAAGGTCCGCGCTTAGACTAGATCGGCGGCGCTCAGCTTCTTGCACTGTCGCAATTTCTTTCGGCGAACCGGATGCCGCTGCGTCGGGAAATGCTCCCGGATCGGCGGATTGGCCGCCCCGTCAGTCGCGATGGCGGCGGCTCTTGGTCTCAGAGCCAGGAATCAAGCACGAAGGAATCAAACAAGAGGGGCCGCATGACTGCGGCCCCAGCTTGCGTCTTGTCAGGCGATCAATAGCCCATGCCGCCCATGCCGCCGCCACCGCCCGGCATCGACGGGGCCTCGTGCTTCGGCGTCTCGGCGATCATGGCCTCGGTCGTGATCAGCAGACCGGCAATCGAGGCCGCATCCTGCAGAGCCACGCGCACGACCTTGGCCGGATCGACGATGCCGGAGCTCAGCATGTCGACATACTCCTCGGCCTGGGCATCGAAGCCGAAGGTCTGCGACTTGTTGGCCAAGACTTTGCTCACGACGACCGAGCCCTCGACGCCGGAATTCTCGGCGATCTGACGGATCGGCGCCTCGAGCGCCCTCAACACGATATTGATGCCGGCCTGCACATCGCCATTCTCGTTGCTGAGCTTGCCGATGGCTACCTTGGCGCGCAAGAGCGCAACGCCGCCGCCCGGGACGATGCCCTCTTCCACGGCCGCCTTCGTCGCATGCATTGCGTCCTCGACGCGATCCTTCTTCTCCTTGACCTCGACCTCGGTCGAGCCGCCGACGCGGATCACGGCGACGCCGCCCGCGAGCTTGGCGAGGCGCTCCTGGAGCTTCTCGCGATCATAGTCGGAGGTCGTCTCCTCGGCCTGCGCCTTGATCGGGGCGACGCGGGCCTGGATGTCGTGCTTCTTGCCGGCGCCGTCGATGATCGTGGTGTTCTCCTTCTCGATGCGCACCTTCTTG
>JBIOEK010000502.1:0-3162 GCA_044445925.1 Hyphomicrobiales bacterium | reverse complement strand
GGCGACCGCCGCTGCGGCGGCCATGGCGGGCGAGACGAGATGGGTGCGCCCGCGAAAGCCCTGGCGGCCCTCGAAATTGCGGTTCGAGGTCGAAGCGCAGCGCTCGCCGGGCGCGAGCTTGTCGGCGTTCATGGCAAGGCACATCGAGCAGCCGGGCTCGCGCCACTCGAAGCCAGCCGCAAGGAATACCTTGTCGAGCCCTTCCGCCTCGGCCTGCTCTTTCACGAGGCCGGAGCCCGGCACCACCATGGCGGCGACGCCTTCATGCACGCGCTTGCCGGCGGCGATTTTGGCGGCGGCCCGCAAGTCCTCGATGCGGCCATTGGTGCAGGAGCCGATGAAGACGCGGCTGACCGCGATATCGGTGATCTTCTCGCCGCCGCGCAGGCCGAGATAGTCGAGCGCCCGCTCGGCCGCCTTGCGCTTGCCCTCGTCGGCGATCTCGGCGGGCACCGGAACGCGGCCGAGCACGGTCGTCACCTGCTCGGGCGAGGTGCCCCAGGTGACGATGGGGGGCAGCTTCGCCGCATCGAGCCTGACGATGCTGTCGAAATGCGCGCCCGCATCCGATTGCAGGGTGCGCCAATACTCGACCGCCATCTCCCAGGCTTTGCCCTTCGGCGATTTGGGGCGGCCGGCGAGATACGCGAAGGTCGTCTCGTCGGGCGCGATCAGGCCGGCGCGGGCGCCGCCCTCGATCGACATGTTGCACACCGTCATCCGCCCTTCCATGGAAAGGGCCCTGATGGCCTCGCCCGCATATTCGATGACATGGCCGGTGCCGCCGGCCGTGCCGATCTCGCCGATGATCGAGAGGATGATGTCCTTGGCGGTCACGCCTTCGGGCAAGGTGCCGTCGATGCTGACCAGCATGTTCTTGGCCTTGCGCTGGATGAGCGTCTGGGTCGCGAGCACATGCTCGACCTCGCTCGTGCCGATGCCATGCGCCAGCGCCCCGAAGGCGCCATGCGTCGAGGTGTGGCTGTCGCCGCAGACGATCGTGGTGCCGGGCAGGGTGAAGCCCTGTTCAGGCCCGATGACGTGCACGATGCCCTGGCGGGGGTCGCGCTCATTGAAATATTCGACCCCGAACTCGCCGGCGTTCCTGGCGAGCGTCTCGACCTGGATCCTGCTTTCGGGGTCGGCGATGCCCTTGGAGCGGTCGGTGGTGGGGACATTGTGATCCACGACGGCGAGGGTCTTTCCCGGCGCGTGCACCTTGCGCCCCGCGAGGCGCAACCCTTCGAAGGCCTGCGGCGAGGTGACTTCGTGGATGAGATGGCGATCTACGTAGAGGAGGCAAGTGCCGTCCTCCTGCGCGTCGACCAGATGCTCGTCCCAGATTTTGTCGTAGAGAGTACGCGGTTTCACGAGATTATCCTCGAAATGATCGCAGATGACCGGTTGAACGCGCCTTTTACCGGGATCGCCGGGCCGGCGATAGGGGCGGCCGGGCAGCGGCGCGGTGGCTCGCTGGTCCCGGAATCGATCTCGCTACGCCGGCGGGAGAAGGAGCAGCGCCCTACGCCACGAACCGCCCGTGGCAGTGCTTGTACTTCTTGCCCGAGCCGCAGGGGCAGGAATCGTTGCGGCCGACCTTGCCCCAGCTCGCCGGATTTGCGGGATCGAGGCCTGAGTTTCTGCGCGGCGCCGACAGGGTTTCGGCCACCGAAGCCGGATCGAAGCCGAGCATGGACGCGGCGGCGCGGAAGGGATCGCCCGCATTGAGCGAAGCCAGCGCCATCTCGTCCTCGCCCGTCACCGGGTCGAGATGGTGCGCCTGCATCATCGGGGGCGCCTCCATCGGCGGAGGCTGCATGACGACCTCGACGCGCATCAACTGTCCGGTGACAGTCTCGCGCAAGCGCGCGATCAGGGCGTTGAAGAGCATGAAGGCCTCGGCCTTGTATTCGTTCAGCGGGTCGCGCTGGGCATAGCCGCGCCAGCCGACGACCTGGCGCAGCTGGTCGAGCGTCACGAGATGCTCGCGCCAGAGATGGTCGAGGGCCTGCAGCAGAACCTGCTTCTCGACATAGCCCATCAGCTCGGGACCATTCACCTCGATGCGCTTGGCATAGCCCTGATCGGCGAGCTGGCGCAGGCGCTCGCCCAGCGCCTCCTCGGTGATCCCCTCCTCCTTCGCCCAGTCTGCGGCCGGCACGTCGAGATTGAGCGATTTTTCCACCGCTTCCTTCAAGCCCGCGACGTCCCATTGCTCGGGATAGGAAGCCGGCGGCACATGCGCATGCACGACATCGTCGACCACCTCATGGCGCATCTCGTCGATGGTCTCGCGCACGTTTTCCTGGCCCATGAAGTCGCGGCGCCGCTCGAAGACAACCTTGCGCTGGTCGTTCATGACGTTGTCGTAGCGCAGCACGTTCTTGCGCATATCGAAATTGCGGGCTTCGACCTTGCCCTGGGCACGCTCGATCGCCTTGTTGATCCAGTTGTGGACGATCGCCTCGTCCTCCTGGAGGCCGAGCTTCTGCAGCATGCCGTCCATGCGCTCGGAACCGAAGATGCGCATCAGGTCGTCTTGCAGCGACAGATAGAATTTGGACTTGCCGGGGTCGCCCTGGCGGCCCGCGCGGCCGCGCATCTGGTTGTCGATGCGCCGGCTCTCGTGACGCTCGGTGCCGAGCACGTAGAGGCCGCCCGCGCCGATGACCTTGGTCTTGAAGCTCGCGATCTCGGCGCGGATCTGCGCCTCCTTGACCTTGCGTTCCTCGCTCGCCTCCAGGTTGCCGAGGGTATGGCGGATGCGCATATCGGCATTGCCGCCGAGCTGGATGTCGGTGCCGCGGCCGGCCATGTTGGTGGCGATGGTGATGGCGCCGGGAACCCCGGCTTGCGCGATGATGAAGGCCTCCTGCTCATGGAAGCGCGCGTTCAGCACGGCGAAGAGGCGCGACGGACGCCCCTCGCGAGCCGCCTCGTAAAGCGGGTCGAGGCCGTTCGGATCGGCAAAGTCGATGAGCTTGAACTTGTGCTGCTTCATCACCTCGGCGAGGAGCTCTGACTTCTCGATCGAGGTGGTGCCGACGAGCAAAGGCTGGCCCTTGGCATGGGCCTCCTCGATCTCGCGGATGACGGCGCGGGTGGCTCCTCGCTGGTGCGGTAGACCTCGTCGTCGAAGTCCTCGCGCGCGACGTCGACATT
>JBIOEK010000501.1:0-3165 GCA_044445925.1 Hyphomicrobiales bacterium | reverse complement strand
CTGCCGGTCATCATCGCCACCATCGGGGCTTCGATCTTCCTCGCGAACTCGGTGCTGGCGCTCTACGGGCCGCAGCCGCAAGTGTTGCCGGGCTGGTTCGACACGCAAGGCGTCCAGCTCGGCCCCGTCTATCTCGACAGCCAATATCTCCTGATCATCGCGGTCACGATCGTGCTCGTCGTGTTCCAATACTGGTTCTTCGAACACACGCTGATCGGCAAGAAGATGCAGGCGACCTCCCAAGACAAGGAGATGGCCTCGCTGGTCGGCATTCCGGTCGCCGCGATGATCATGCTGACCTTCGTCTATTCGGCGCTGCTCGGCGGCATCGCCGGCATCCTGGTCGCGCCCATCCTGTTCGTGTCGATCCAGATGGGCTCGACGATCGCCCTGAAAGCCTTCGCCGCGACCATCATCGGGGGCTTCGGCGATGTCGCGGGCGCCATCATCGGAGGGCTTGCGCTCGGCGTCATCGAGACCTTCGGCGCCGCCTATGTGTCGGTGCCCTACAAGGACGGCTTCGCCTTCCTGGTGCTGGTCGCCTTCCTGATCTTCCGCCCGCAAGGCATCTTCGGCGAACGCGTGGCGGAGAAGGCGTGAGCGCGGCAACCGAAACCGCGAAGCCCGCAGCGTCGCGCGCGCTCCCGGCCACGCTCGCCTATGCGGCGCTCGCCGCGGTCGTCACGCTCGCCGCGGTCCTCGCGCCCTTCGACGACTATATCCTGCACATCCTGGTCGAGACCGCGACCTACGCGGTCGCTGTCTTCGGGCTCACCGTGGTGCTCGGCCTGTGCGGCCAGATCAACCTCGCCCAAGCCGCCTTCTTCGGCTTTGGAGCCTATGCGGTGGGGCTCGGCACCTCCGACCTGCATATCAGCTTCTGGCTGGCGCTGGCGATCGGGGCTGGCGTCGCGCTCGTCATGGGCGTGCTGCTGGGCATGTCGACCTTGCGGCTCGGGGGTCACTATCTGGCGATGGTGACCATCAGCTTCCAGCAGATCGTGACCCTAATCATGGTCAACTGGATTTCCCTCACGCATGGACCGGACGGCGTCGGCAATATCGCGCGGCCCTCGCTCTTCACATCGGCCAATGGCTATCTCGGCTTCTGCGTCGTGGCGCTCGCCCTCGTCGGGTATCTCGTCTGGCGCCTGCCCGAGACGCCGCTTGGACGCTCCATGCGGGCGGTGCGCGACAACGAGCTTGCGGCGTCGGTCGCCGGCATCAATGTCTATCGCGCCAAGGTATCGGCCTTCGCGCTCTCGGCGCTGCTCGGCGGCATCGGCGGGGGCCTGTTCGCCGGCGGCTTCGCCTATGTCAGCCCCGACCAGTTCTCCTTTGCCGAATCGATCGTCTTCCTGACCATGGCGCTGCTCGGCGGCGTCGCCTCGCCGGTCGGCGCGCTCATCGGCACGGCGCTCCTGATCGTGCTGCCGGAGACGCTGCGTTTCCTGAAGAGCGTGCCCGGGCTCTATCTCGCCATCTACGGGCTCGCGGTGATCCTCATCATCCGCTTCATGCCGGACGGCATCTGGGGCTTCGTGCAGGATCTCCTGCGCCGCTTCCTGGCGGCGCGGCCCTTCACCGGCAAGGCCCCGGAGCTGGTGCTGACGCAAGGCAAGGTCGAGACGGATTGCGTCCTCGAAATCGAGGGGCTGTCGAAGCATTTCGGCGGCGTGAAAGCCGTCGACGGCGTGTCCTTCGCGGTGCGCCGCGGCGGCGTACACGCCTTGATCGGGCCGAACGGCTCGGGCAAGACGACGACCCTCAACGTGCTCTCGGGCATCTATGTGCCGACCGCCGGCCGCATCAGGCTTTCCGGGCGCGACGTGACGGCGCTCGCGCCCCATGAGCGCACGGCGGCGGGCCTCGGGCGCACCTTCCAGAATATCCGCCTGTTCCGCTCGATGACGGCTCTCGAGAACGTGGTCATCGGAGCCGAGCATCCGGGCAACGAGCTGAGCGCCGGACATGCGCAGCTGGTGGACCGGGCCCGCGCGGCGCTCGCCTTCGTCGGGCTCGAGGAGCGGGCGCTCGGCCTCGTGACGAGCTTCTCCTACGGCCATCAGCGCCTGATCGAGATCGCGCGCGCTCTCGCCAGCAACCCCGTGCTGCTGCTCCTCGACGAGCCGGCCGCGGGTTTGAACTCGACCGAGAAGCTCGAATTGCGCGGCCTCCTGAAACGCATCGCGGCGAAGGGACTCACCATCCTCATCATCGACCATGACATGGCCTTGGTCAGCAACGTGGCCGAGCACATCACGGTCTTGAATTTCGGCCGCCGCATCGCCGATGGCGTAGCTGCCGACGTGCTGCGCAATCAAGACGTGATCGCGGCCTATCTCGGAAGCGAGCCAGATGTCCCTCATCGCGCTTGAGGATCTCACGATCCGCTATGGCGGCATCGAGGCCGTGCACGGCATCTCGCTCAGCGTCGAGCAAGGCGAGGTCGTGACCTTGCTCGGCGCCAACGGAGCCGGGAAATCGACGACCTTGCGCGCCATCTCGGGCCTCGCCAAGCCAGCCTCCGGGGATATCCGCTTCGAGGGACGATCGATCCTGGGCCTCGGCCCGGAAGCCATCGTCAGGCTCGGCATCGCCCATGTGCCGGAGGGGCGGCGCGTCTTCCCGGGACTGACGGCGCGCGAGAACATCATGCTCGGCGCCTCGAACCGCGGGCGCCTGGCGGGGCGTATCCTCGCCGCCGAAACCGATGAGATGTTCGACCTGTTCCCCGACATCCGGCCCTCGGCCGACACGCTCGGCTGGACGCTCTCCGGCGGCCAGCAGCAAATGGTCGCCGTGGCGCGCGGGCTGATGGCGAAGCCGCGCCTGCTTCTCCTCGACGAGCCCTCGCTCGGCCTCGCCCCCGTCATCGTGCAGAAGGTGTTCTCCATCATCGCCGAGATCAGGCGGCGCGGCACCACCGTGCTGCTCGTCGAGCAGAATGCCCGCATGGGGCTCTCGGTCGCGGATCGCGGCTATGTGCTGGAAACCGGGCGCCTCGCGCTGTCCGGCACGCCCGACGAGCTGTGGCAGAACGACGATGTGCGGGCGGCCTATCTCGGGGGCCACGCGGCAAGAGCGAGTAGCGAGTAGCGAGTAGTGAGTAGTGAGTAGAAACGGACTGCGATACCGCAATCTATTCGCTACTCACTATTCGCT
>JBIOEK010000500.1:0-3168 GCA_044445925.1 Hyphomicrobiales bacterium | reverse complement strand
TCATAGAGGCGCGCCAACCCTGCAAACACCATGGCGACAGCCTTGTCGTCGCCGAGGAAGGTTGCGATCTCCTCCATCTCGGCGACCCAGCGATAGGTCTTCGGATACATGTCGGGGAGCGTCTTTTCGAAACGGGCGGCAAGGCCTGCCTGGGTTTCGTGCAGCTCGGCGCGCAGCGCCTCGGCCACCCCCTCGCGGCTTGCCGCGAGCAGCATGGCGGCGGCGAGGCCCGAAAGCCCCTTGGTGATGCCCGCATAGGACATCTTGAGCGCCGAGGCCGCCCCGATGGGAGCGTCCAGGAGCTTGATCGTCAAGCCATATTCGGAGAGCCTCGCGAAACCCGGCGCGGCTTCGCCAGAGGCGTAGAAGCTCGGCCCTTTCGCGCCCGGGCGCGGTGGCCCGCCGATGATGCCGGCATCGACGAAGGGCGCGCCCGAACCCGCAATGATGTCGGCGATCACCTTCACGGTCTGAGGGCTCACGGCATTGCAATCGACATAAATCGGACGGGGGTTCTGCTCGGCGAGCCGCGGCGCGAGAAGCGTCGCGAGCGCCACCGCCTCTCCAGGCGGGAGGATCGAGAGCAGTATATCGGCGCGCAGGAGCCGGTCGGTCTCGACCTCGCGCATGCCGGCTTCCTTGGCTCGCCTACGGCTCGCTTCACTGCGGCCATCGAGCGAGGTCAGGACTTGGATGCCGCGCTCGACGAGTCGCGCGGCGACCGCGGCGCCCATCTGACCCGGCGCGATGATCGCGACCTCAGGCTTCATCACACACTCCACTTGCTTTGATCTCGATGCATTCCGCGTTCCCGACAACAGGGTGAAGGGAGATGCGGACCGATGTCCACCTCGATCCCGGCTTGGCCTGGCATGACACGACGAGACCGCTCCGATTTCTCAAGTGGCTGTTAACCCGACGCCCCTATTGGAATGTCATGGCTGTGTTCGATTTCCCATCGCGCAAAGCTTGGGCGCTGCTCGTGATCGCGGGCGCGCTTGCCTATGGAGCTCTCTTGGCGATGGGCGTGACAATCCGCGCCGCTTCGCTCCTGCTTCCCTTCTCGGCCGTCGCATTCTGCCTCGGGGGGAGTCTTTTCTACAGCCATGCGAGACCCGATAGGCGTCTTGCCGTCATAATGGTCGGCACCGCCTTCGTTCTCGCATTCGGCGCGACGGCTGGAGTGCTGACATATCCAGCGACTGCGATCGGCGGCGCCTTGCGCGACGACATGTTCATTACCTTCGAGCGCTCGATCGGCGTCGACTGGCCGAGCCTCGCGACCCATATGACGGCGTTCCCGGCGCTAAATTTCGTTTGGGCCGTCGCCTATATGAGCTCGCTGCCGCAGATCGCGGTCGCCGTGCTGGTGCTCGGATTCACCGGTCGCCATGAGCGGCTCTCGGGCTATCTATCGCTCATCCTGGCGACACTCTTGTGCACGCTCTCTCTGTTCATGCTCGCCCCGGCGCTTGGGCCCATTCCGAGCTATGGCATCGGCGCGGATCTCTATGCGCGCTTGGGCGAGGGCGGAAAATCATTCCTGTCGGATTTCCTGGCCTTGCGTGGCGGCCGGTTCACGACCTTCGACCTCGGTAAATTGGAAGGCATTATAACCTTTCCGTCCTTCCATTGCGCACTCGCGATCCTGACCGGCTGGGCGCTCGCGCCGGTGCGCTGGATCAGGGCTCCGGCGATCGTGCTCAACGGTCTCGTCATTCTGTCGACGGTGCCGCAAGGGGGACATTATGTGGCGGACATCCTCGCAGGTTCGCTCATCACCTCGGTCGCCCTGGCGATCGCAATCGGAGCGAAGAGGCCTCTTGCGCTCGACGGGATTCCTGCCGTCTCGACGTCGATGCGGTAGCTCGAGGCGACGGACAAGCGACGCGCCGCGCCGCAAGACGTTTGGCACGCTCCTCCCAGAATTAAGCTTTGGGGATATCCAATCTGGAGGGAGGGACCCGCGCCTATCTCGCCAGGGGCCGCGTCACCTCGCCGAGCCAGCGCATCGTGTCGCGATCGAGGAAAGGCGAGATCGCGGCGCGGACGCGTCCGTGATAGGCGTTGAGCCAATCGCGCTCGGATGCCGTGAGCAGGGCCGGATCGACGAGGCTCTGGTCGATCGGCGCGAGCGACAAGGTTTCGAAGCCGAGCATCTCGCGTTCGGCGCCTTCGATCTTTCGCTTCTCGACGAGGAGCAGGTTCTCGATGCGGATGCCGTATTCGCCGGGCTTGTAATAGCCTGGCTCGTTCGAGACGATCATGCCGGGCTCAAGCGGCACATGGCCAAGCGCCGAGATGCGCTGGGGGCCCTCATGCACGGAGAGATAGGAGCCGATGCCGTGGCCGGTGCCATGGTCGAAGTCGAGGCCTGCCTCCCAGAGCGGCCGGCGCGCGAAGGCATCGATCCGCGCCCCTGAAACGCCCTTCGGGAACACGCAAGTGGCGATGGCGATATGTCCCTTCAGCACTCTGGTGAATCGCTCGCGCATCTCGTCCGAGGGCGGACCGACCGCGACGGTGCGGGTGATGTCGGTCGTGCCGTCCTGATATTGCGCGCCCGAATCGACGAGAAATATGCCTTGCGTGATCGGCCGGCTGGAGGCGGAAGTCACGCGGTAATGGGGGATCGCGGAATGAGGCCCCGCGCCCGCGATCGTCGGAAAGGAAAGCTGCTTCAAGAGGGCCGTCTCGAAGCGGTATTCCTCGAGCTTGAGCGCCGCTTCGATCTCGGTGAGCGCTCCGCGCGGGGCCTCCTTGGCGAGCCAAGCGAGGAAACGCGTGACCGCGACCCCGTCGCGCAGATGCGCCTGGCGCGAGCCTTCGATCTCGGCCTTGTTCTTGACCGCCTTCATCAGCGCGATCGGATCGCGCCCGACATCGGGCGTGCCGCCGGACTGCGCGATGGTGAGCCGCAGGCGCTCCCCGGCGGTGCCGGCATCGAGCCGCACTCGCGCCTTCGCAGCGCCAAGCGCCCTCAAGGCCTCCTCGAAGCGCGCCGGCTCCTCAACCTCGGCGAGCTCGGAAAGCGAGGCGCGCACCTGCTTGTCGAGCTTGCGGCCGTCGATGTAGGCGGCCGGGCGCCCCTTCGCCTTGATCACGGCGTCGCCGATCACGATCGGCGTATGCGCGACATCGCCGCCGCGGATATTGAAAAGCCAGCAC
>JBIOEK010000499.1:0-3174 GCA_044445925.1 Hyphomicrobiales bacterium | reverse complement strand
CTTCCGGCTGGCTCGACGTCATGCATCCCTTCGACCGCGAGAGCTACCGCGCCACCCTCGACAACGTGCTGGAGCAGCGGCGCGGCCGCATCCAGGTCGATTTCCGGCTGCGCGATGCCGAGGGCCAATATCATTGGTTCCAGCTCAAGGCGCGCCCGGTCATCGGCGTCGACAACGAGGTCGTGCGCGTCGCCGGCACGCTCGCCGACGTGACCGAGGCGAGGCAAGCCCAGGAGCGCATCCTGCACGATGCCGTGCACGACAACCTCACCGGCCTGCCGAACCGCGAACTGTTCCTCGATCGCGTCAGCAACGCGCTGACCTTGTCGCGTACCGACGAGGCGATGCGGCCGACCCTGATCACCATCGACATCGACCGCTTCAAGCAGGTCAACGAGACGGTCGGCCTGAGCACCGGCGACAGCGTTCTCCTGACGCTGTCGCGCCGGCTCGAACGCCTGATGCGCCCGCAAGACACGCTGTCGCGCATCTCGGGCGACGAATTCGCCGTCCTGCTCTTCTCGGAGCGCGAAGCGGAGGCGATCACCATGTTCGCCGACGGCTTGCGGCGCGCTGTCTCAGCCCCCCTTCCCTATAAGGACCGCGAGATCGCGCTCACGACCTCGCTCGGGGTCGCCCTCGTCGACCGCGACGCGCAGCAGACCGCAGAGGAGCTGCTGCGCAACGCCGAGCTCGCCATGCTGCACGCCAAGCGCCTGGGCGGCGACCGGATCGAGGTCTTCAAGCCGTCGCTGCGCATCGACCGCCCCGACAAGCTGCTGCTCGTCTCGGATCTGCGCCAGGCCATCGACCGCAACGAGATCCGCATCGTCTTCCAGCCGATCGTGCGCCTCGAGGATCGCACCATCGCAGGCTTCGAGGCCTTGATGCGCTGGGACCATCCGCGCCTGGGGCGCCTGCCGCCGAAGGAATTCATCACGCTCGCCGAGGAGAACGGGCTCATCTCCGATCTCGGCGTGTTCGCGCTCGAGCGCACGGTGCGCGAGCTCGCCGTGTGGCAGCGCGCCCTCGATGTCGATCCGCCGATCTTCGCGAGCGTCAATATCTCGAGCCGCCAGCTCTTCCGCCACGATCTCGTCCAGGACGTGAAGGCGATCATCGGGCGCGTCGCCATCGCGCCGAACTCGCTTAAGCTCGAGCTGACCGAGAGCCTGGTCATGGAGAACCCCGAATTCGCGACCCAGATCCTGACGCGCCTGCGCGATCTCGGCGCCGGCATCTCGCTCGACGATTTCGGTACAGGCTACTCCTCCTTGAGCTATCTGCACCGCTTCCCTCTCGATACGGTCAAGATCGACCAATCCTTCGTGCACCAGACGGGCCGCGCCTCCGACAAGATCCTGCGCGCCATCGTCTCGCTGGCGCGCGATCTCGGCCTCTCGACAGTGGCCGAGGGCGCCGAGACCGAGGCCGAGATCGTGCTCTTGTCGCAGCTCGGCTGCGATTACGCCCAAGGCTTCATCTTCGGCCAGCCGCTCTCGGCGGACGAGGCGCGCAAGCTGGTCGGAGCAGCGTTGGAAGCGGCCTAGGGCGAGAGGCCATGAGGATCGGATCGACATGGCGCGCTATCTCTTTGTCTTGACGCAAGATCTTAACCGAGAAGTGGGGTCGCTTTTCGGAAACGCGGGGTAGGACCATGCGCCCCTCTCGCCTCGCCGGCCGTTTCGCGCTCGTCACGGGGGCATCGCGCGGCATCGGGCGCGCGGTCGCCCTACGCTTTGCGGCCGAGGGCGCCTCGATCGCCATCAATTTCGTGGGAGACGAAGAGGCGGCGAGCCAAGCGCTCGCTGCCGCAAGGGCTGCGAGCCTCGAGGCCGGGCATGGCGAGAAGCCGCATCTGATCGTCGGCGCCGATGTCGCGGATGCTGCGGCGGTCGAGGCGATGTTCGAGACGGTGCTCGAGGCTTTCGGCCGCCTCGACATCCTCGTCAACAATGCCGGCATCCAAAAGCAGCTCGCCAGCGACAGGCTCGATGCGAAGGGGCTCGGCGAGGTTTTCGGCGTGAACCTCCTGGGTGCGGCCTTCTGCGCCCAGGTCGCCATAAGGCATTTCCTGTCGCGCCAGGGCCGGGCCACGATCATCAACACCTCGAGCGTGCACCAGAATATCCCCAAGCCCCAATTCCTCGGCTATTCGATGAGCAAGGGCGGGCTCGGCAACCTGACGCGGACGCTGGCGCTCGAATTCGCCGATCGCGGCATCAGGGTGAACGCCGTCGCGCCCGGCGCCATCCTCACCGACATGAACGATGCCTGGCGCCATGACCCCAAGGCCAAGGCGGAGGTCGAGGCGCATATTCCCATGGGCCGGGCGGGTACGGCGGAAGAGATGGCGGCGGTCTTCGCCTTCCTGGCCTCGGAGGACGCCTCCTATATCACCGGCCAGACGATCTTCGCCTGCGGGGGCCTCACCCTCTACGGCGACTTCATGCGCAACTGGTCGTCCTGAGAGCGTCTCGTGAGCGAGGAAGGCGCCGCGGCGAAGCTCAAGGTCTTCATCTCCTACTCGCGGCGCGACTGCGGCGCCTTCGCCGAGGAGCTGCTCGCCGGCCTCGAGCTCGTCGGGTTCGAGCCTTTTCTCGACCGGCACGACATCGCGGCGGGCGAGGATTGGGAGACGAGGCTCGCCGGCCTCATCCAGGCCGCAGACACGATCGTCTACGTCGTCTCGCCCGAGGCGGTGCGGTCGGAACGCTGCGCCTGGGAGGTCGAGAAGGCGACGTCGCTTGCCAAGCGCCTCATTCCGGTCGTGGCGATCGCGGTCACCGAGGCCGAGGTCCCCGAATCCCTCAAGCGGCTGAACTATATCTTCTTCAACGAGCCTCACTCCTTCGCTCGCGCGCTCGGCGAGCTCTCGAGCGCGCTGAGGACCGATCTCGACTGGATCCGCGAGCATACGCGCCTCGGCGAGCTCGCGGCCCGCTGGCAGCAGCGCAACCGCCTCGAGGCGCTGCTGCTGCGCGGCGACGAGCTCGAAGCCGCCAAGGCCTGGATGGCGAAGTGGGCATCGGGCGCTCCGCAGCTCACCGACGCCCACCGGGCCTTCATCGCGGCGAGCGCAGAGGCCGAGGCGCTGCGCGCCAGCAAGGAACGCCTTCAGATCGAGGAGATGGCCAAGGCCCAGGCCGCCAGGGCGCAAGCGCTGTCGGAGCG
>JBIOEK010000498.1:0-3178 GCA_044445925.1 Hyphomicrobiales bacterium | reverse complement strand
CGCCGTTGGTATGGGTCAGCGACACCACCAGGCCGTTCCGGTCGATGCAGGAGACGGTGGTGGTGTTCTTGCAATCGGATGAAAGGCGCGTGAGCTGCGTCTTCTCGCCCCGCCTGATGCCTGAAGCGCAGTCTTGCGCATAGGCATCCGACAGCAGCCGATCCAAAGGCGGAGGCACGAAATCCGGATCGCCGATATGGCGCTCCTTGTCGCGACCGGCGATCTTCATGGCTTCCGCGAGCACCCGGATATATTCGGGCCCGTTATGCTCGAGCGAAGAGAGCTCGAAGCCTTCGAGGATGCGCAGCATCTCGGCGACCATGATTCCGCCTCCGGGCGGTGGGGGCGTGGCGACCACGCGCCCACGGTAGCCGACCTTCAGCGGCGCCCGCCTCTGGACCTTGAAGTTTGCGAGGTCCTCGAGCGTCATCGGCCCGCCATGCCGTCGCATATCCTCGACGATCCGCCGCGCCAGCTCGCCCGTGTAGAAGCTTTCCGCCCCCTCGCGGGCGAGGCTCCGCAAGGTCGCGCCGAGGTCGGGGTTGCGCACGCTGTCGCCGACCCGCTTCGGCGTGCCGTCCGGCCGCAGATAGAGCGCGCGCCCATCTTGCGTGAACGCGAGCTTCTTCAGCATGGGCTGGCGCCCATAGGCCGCCTCGTCGAGCGCGAACATGGTCGCGACATGCGGGCGCACCACCCAGCCATGCTCGGCATGGCCGATGGCGGGTCCGAACAACTCCGCGAAGGGAAGCTTGCCGAAGGCCGCATGCGCCTCGCCGAAGACGCGCATGATGCCGGGCGTGGTCACCGACGCATGCCCCAATTCGTTGACGCCGCCCTTCAGCACATAGCCGTAGCCGTCGCTGCATTCGCGCTCGAAGAGCTCCGTCCACATCTCGGCCCGGCAGGCGGAAGGGCAGGTCGAGAGCCCGTCGAAAACGAGGTTCTGCCCCGATTGCGGATCGAAGAGATGCAGGCTGCCGAGGCCGCCGACCCCGCACATCATCGGATCGACGACGCCTTGCGTGAGGGCACAGGCGATGACCGCGTCGAGCGCATTGCCGCCGGCCTGGAGGATGTCGAGGCCTGATTCCGTCGCCTCGGGTTGCGGGGCCACGATCATGGCCTTGTAGGGCGGGCGCAGGCGTCTGGGTTTCGGCATGGGGGATCCGTCGGGCGATGGGAGAGGGCGAGCGGGACAAACTTGAACAAATATGGAACGCCGTCAAGTCGCTCTGCATTGGCGGAGAGCTGTAAGGACCACGCAAGCGGATCGCTTCTGACGGTTGGCGCGGGCTAAATCTGCGCGTCCTCGCCTCGCTCAAATCCATCCCGCTCCGGCTCAGGCCAGGATCAAGACCGTTCACAATCCTTAGGCGCATTGCTACGCTGGGACGAGGGCCTGGCCGAAGGAGAGGTTCCGCCATGATCGAGATGGGACCCCTCGACGCCGCCGTTCTCCCGGCCGGCATTCGCTCGAGGTTCGTCGACGGCATCAACGGCTTGCGCCTGCATGTGCTCGAGGCCGGTTATTCGGGGCGGGACCAACCCTTGATCCTGCTGCTGCACGGCTTCCCGGAGCTCGCTTTTTCCTGGAGGAAGGTGATGGGGCCTCTCGCGGCCGCGGGCTATCGCGTGGTGGCGCCCGATCAGCGGGGCTATGGGCGCAGCACGGGATGGGACGCAGCCTATGACGGCGACCTTGCCTCCTTCAGGCTGTTGAACGTGGTGCGGGACGCGATCGGGCTCGTCGCGGCGCTCGGCTACCGCTCGGTCGCGGCCGTGATCGGCCATGATTTCGGCTCGCCGGTCGCCGCCTGGTGTGCGCTGCTGCGGCCGGACGTCTTCCGCTCCGTGGCGCTGATGAGCTCGCCCTTCACGGGTCCGCCGCCTCTACCTTTCGGCACCGACAATGCGCCCTCGGGTAACGCCAAGTCGGCGATGGAGGAGGCCGATATCCACGCGGCGCTGGCGAGCCTCGATCGGCCGCGCAAGCATTATCAATGGTACTATTCGACCCGCGAGGCGAATGCCGACATGCTCGATTGTCCGCAAGGCGTGCACGCCTTCCTGCGCGCCTATTACCACCATAAGAGCGCGGACTGGATCTCGAACAAGCCCTTTGCGCTGCGGTCCTGGACGGCCGCTGAGCTCGCCAAGATGCCGACCTACTACATCATGGACCTCGCGCAGGGGATGGCGGCGACGGTCGCGCGCGAAATGCCATCGGCCGAAGACATCGCTTCCTGCCGCTGGCTTACCGAGAGCGAGCTCGAGGTCTACGCCGCCGAATTCCGGCGGACCGGGTTCCAGGGCGGGCTGCAATGGTATCGCTGCCGAACCGAAGGCGTCGACACGGCCGAGCTGCAATTATTCTCCGGCCGCAGGATCGACGTGCCTTCGATCTTCATCGCCGGCAAGAGCGATTGGGGAATATACCAGGTCCCCGGCAGCATCGAGCGCATGCAGGAGAGCGCCTGCACGCAGACGCGCGGCGTGCATCTCGTCGAGGCTGCCGGACATTGGGTGCAGCAGGAGCAGCCCCAGAGGGTCGTCGAGCTCATCATCGAGTTCCTGCGAGCGCAAGCTCTGTAGCTCGCGGCGGGGATCGGCGGGGCTGTCGGTCAGGCCGCAGTCACAGCCCCTCAGCGCGCTGCTGCTCCAGGATGAAGGACGGGCCGAAGGAGAGCTTCTTCATGATCGGGGCGTCCTTGGCGAGGACGCGCCATACCGGCGTGATCGCGCTCGCTTCGACGCCTTGCTCATGGGCCTCGCAGGCTGCCTCCGCCACCATCCTCAAGAGGATGCCGAAAGTGATCGGGCAGGTGACCTCGGCGCCGTGCTGCCGGGCGAGACGCTGGCGCAGCGTCTTGACGTCCACGCTCTTGCCTTTGGGGATCGAGCGGATGAGGTCATCGATGATTTTCGGGGAGGGGACCAGCATGATCTGGCCTTTGCGCATCCCGGCCATGGCGATCGGCGCGGGCTTCACCGCGTGAGCCTTCGCCGATCTCAGCTTGTCCGCCCAGGATTTTCTCGTTTTCATCGCTTGCTCCGTGCCTTCTCAGCGGCAGGTGGATATTGGTCAGCAATTGCGTCGGTGCGGCCGGCGAGGTTCTTCATGGCTGCCGATCCATTTAGCACAAGCCGATTTGACATATCTCGCTGAGTTGGGCGG
>JBIOEK010000497.1:0-3184 GCA_044445925.1 Hyphomicrobiales bacterium | reverse complement strand
TGGCGGCGGATCGAATAATTCGACGCGGCGCCGGCGCGCGCTCGCCGGCGCCGGCGTGTCGGTACCGGCACGGGCTTTCGCGTCGAGCTTTTCCCGGGTGCGCTCCTCGAGGAAGAGCAGCGAGCGCATGCCGTCGCTGGCCGTCTGCCTCGTGGGGGCGGCACGAAAATCGTCGTTGAAGATCTCGAGCGATATGGGGCCCGCATAACCCGCCTCGAGCACAGCGCTCAGGAACTCCGCAATGTCGAGATCGCCTTGCCCTGGAAAGCAGCGAAAATGGCGGCTCCAGGACAAGACGTCCATGGATAGAAGCGGGGCGTCGGCGATCTGCACCAGGAAGATGCGATCGGCCCGGATGGCGGCCAGAGGAGCAAGGTCGTCCTTGATCGCCAGCGTATGGAAGCTGTCGAGAATGAGGCCGAGATGCGGATGGGCGGCCTTCTCCACCAGCCGCCAGGCATGGGCGTAGCTCGAGACCCGCGCACCCCAGGCCAAGGCCTCGTAACCGACGCGCAGCTGCCTCTTGGCCGCGCGCTCCGCGAGCTCGCAAAGCTGCGCGGCCGCCCGTCCATCATCGTCGATGGTGCTCTGCGCCACATTGGAGCAGACGAGCAGCATGGGCGCGCCGAGCTCCTGCATGAGGTCGAATTTGCGCTCGGCGCGCTCGAGATTGCGCGCGAAGAGCTCGTCCGCAACCCCCTCGAAATCGCGGAAGGGCTGAAAGACGCAAATCTCGAGCCCGAGATCGGCCGCGAATTGCCGGACCGCCTTCGCCTGGCCATCGAAGAAGAGCAGGTCGTTCTCGAAGATCTCGACCGCGTCGAAACGGGCCGCGGCCGCAGCTTCGAGCTTCTCCGGAAGCGTGCCGCTCAAGGAAATGGTGGCGATCGAACGGCGCATGCGAAACTCCTGGCTCGATCATAGGAGATTATCCTCAATCGTCAATCATGCGAATAATGTTGGATGATATGCGCAAGTTGCGGTAGAGTGTATGAAGGCATTGGCGAGGAATCATATCAGCCCGAGAGCCGAAGAATGGACCAGCTGGTCGATACGAGCGAGGTGGGTGCTCCACCCTCCAAGGTCACGGAGGCGGTCTACACGCGCCTGCGGACCGACATTCTCCTCGGGGAATGGCGTCCCGACGATCGCCTGAAGCTCGACCGGCTGCGGCAGCGCTACGCGGCGAGCGTCAACACCTTGCGGGAGGCGCTGTCGCGCCTCGTCTCCGAGGGCCTCGTCGCCAATGAGGGACAGCGCGGCTTCACTGTAGTCGGAGCATCGCTTTCCGATCTCCAGGACATCACCGAGATGCGCGCCCTCCTCGAATGCCAGGCGGCGCGGCGCTCTATTGAGCGCGCCAATCTCGACTGGGAATCCCGTGTCGTCGGCGCCTATCACAAGCTCTCCAAGATCGAGAACCTGGTCGATTCCGATCCCAAGCGCTACGCGCCGCTGCTCGAGCTCTATAACCGGGAATTCCACAACGCCTTGATCGCCAATTGCGGCTCCAAATGGCTCCTGGTGTTTCACGGCGTCATGTACGACCAGAGCCTGCGCTACCGCATGCTCGCCTTCAGGGTCACGGATTTTCCGAGAGAGCAGTCGAAACGCGAGCACAGGGAGATCCTCGACGCGGCCCTGGCGCGCGACGCCGACCGCCTCGTCGGGCTGCTTTCGGCCCATATCGGCAAAGGGGCCGGGCTCTATGCCGAAGCCGATCTGAAGGATCCGGCTGCGAAGCGGAAGGCGAAGCCGAAGCGCGGCCCATAGCGCGGCGCCGAGAAAGCCAGCGGTCGCATATTTGACGATTGATCAATGCTGCCAGCTCTGATAGGAGATTTCGCATATCGCTGGTTGAAACGCGCTTCTGACGAAAATCGAATGAGTCATGGGTTACTGGCGTGACAGCTGAGGCGCTCCTTCGAGGCGCTGCGTCTCATCGAGCGCCGGCCGGGCCGGGCGCGGCAGGCTCGCCGGTGCTTCTTGGCCTGATCGGCTCGCCGATTGCCCATTCGGCCTCGCCCGCGATGCATGAAGCGGCGGCGCGCGGCGCGGGGTTCGCGGCACATTACCAGCTCATCGAGGTCGCCGGCGCGTCGCGCCAGACGCTTGAGATCATCTTGGTCGGCCTGCGGCAGAAGAAGTTCGCAGGCGTCAACGTCACTTTCCCGTACAAGGAGCTGGTGGTGCCGCTTCTCGACGGCCTTTCGGCCGCGGCGCGAGCCATCGGCACGGTCAACGCCGTCGTCATCGGCGAGGGCGGCCTCATCGGCCACAACACCGACGCCACAGGATTCGCGAGCGCCTTCCGGGCCGTGTTTGGCACGGTTGCGCCGGGATCGGTGGCGCTGATCGGCGCGGGCGGCGTCGGGCGAGCCATCGCCTTCGCGCTCGCTGAGCTCGGGGCGTCGCAATTGCGTATCCTCGATCGCGACCATGACAAGGCGAAGGCGCTGGCGGGAGCGATCGCTGGCCGACTGCCCGCTTACGCCGTGACCGAGCCTCGCGCGGCGCTCGCGGGCGCAGACGGCCTCGTGAACGGGACGCCTTCCGGCATGCTTCCGGATAGCTCGAGCCCGATCCCGGCCGCGCTCCTGCATGGGGGCCTGTGGGTCGCGGACGCGGTCTATTCGCCCTTATGGACGCCCTTGCTGATCTCGGCCCGCGACTGCGGCGCCAAGCTGATGACGGGGCGCGAGCTCTGCGTCTACCAGGCGCGCGACGCCTTCAGGCTGTTCACCGGCATCGAGCCCGACACCAGGCTGATGGCTGATGCCTTCGACGAGGTGATGCGGCTGAGGACGTTGCCAAAGAACGACCGAGCGCCATAGATCGGCAGTATAAGGATCGAGGCGGATAATTCTCGATGTGTCAGGGAGGAGAAAAGATGAAACGATTGATCGGGGCAGGCGCGCTGGCGCTGTTGGGGCTGAGCGGCATTGCCGCCTCGGCGCAGGAGATGATCAAGATCGTCGATGTCGCCGAGCTCTCGGGCGGTGGCGCGACAGTCGGCACCAATTTCAAGAACGGCGCCGATCTCGCGGTCGACGAGGTCAACGCCAAGGGTGGGATTCTCGGCCACAAGATCGAGATCACCCATTACGACACGCAGTCGAATGCCGGCGTGGCGCGCAGCCTGGTGCAGAAGGCGATCGACAGCGAGCCCTATGTCATCCTCGGC
>JBIOEK010000496.1:0-3202 GCA_044445925.1 Hyphomicrobiales bacterium | reverse complement strand
GCCCTATATCGGGCGGGTGGCCGGGCCGATGACCCGCAACGTGGCGGATGCGGCGCTGTTGATGAGCGTGCTCTCCAAGCCCGATGCGCGCGACCATATGAGCCTGCCACAGCAGCACCTCGCCTTCGACGCCCCCCCGCTCGAGCCCGAAGGGCTGCGCATCGGCCTCCTGCTCGATGCGGGCTGCGGCCTGCCGGTCGACCCTCCCGTGCGCGCCGCAGTCGAGGCGGCGGCGCGCTGCTTTGCGCTTGCGGGCGCCATGGTCGAGCCGATGCAGCCCTTCTTCACCCGCGAGATGCTCGACGGGCTCGATCATTTCTGGCGCATGCGCGCCTATATCGACGTCTCCGCCCTGCCCGAGGCGCGGCGCGCCAAGGCGCTGCCCTTCATCGTCGATTGGGCGATGTCGGCGGCCAATTTCAGCGGCGTCAAGACCTTCAAGGATTTCAGCCAGATCATGGCGACCCGCAAGGCGACGGCCGCTGCCTGCCAACCCTATGACTATGTGCTCTCTCCGGTCTCGCCGGTTCCGGCATTCGCGGCGGAATGGCCATCCCCGACCAATGACGTTAACCGCCCGCTCGACCACATCGCCTTCACGGTTCCCTACAATATGTCGGAGCAGCCGGCCGCCTCGATCAATTGCGGCATGACGCCGGATGGACTGCCGATCGGGCTGCAGATCGCGGGACGGCGCTTCGACGATGTCGGGGTGCTGCAGATCGCCCGATGGTACGAGGCGGCGCGGCCCGAGCAACGCCCCTGGCCGGAGCCGCCTGAAGGCTGAGGGGTCGCTCAAGCCAATATCGCCAGCGCCTCCTCCCAGATCCGGCGCACGATGACGGAAGCGGGCTCGGCGCGGGCAAGCGAGGCCGATTGGCCAGCCCAAGCCTGCATGCGCTTTTCAGCGAGCTCCACAAGCGATTCTTGGGATGGCTGCGATCTGGAAGAGTGATACGAGGCTCGTCTGCCAAACCCCTCCAGCCGATCGCCTTACCGTGCCCCGGGGCTCATTATCGGCTCGTCCCGAGAATGCCGGTTGTCGAGGAGAGGTAGGGCGCGTTAGCTTGGGCCATGCGGCAAAAGCCCGTCTCCCTTACTGGCTCATCAGGCCGGACCTACCTATAGGGGGCACTTGCCGACAAGGAGCGCTTGCCGATGAAACGCATGATGTGCCTGGCCAGCTTTCTGGCGATATCGGTTGGCGCTGCTCGCGCACAGGCGGTCGGCGATCCACAAAAGGGCCTCGCACTGGCGCAGCAGGTTTGCTCGAAGTGTCACGCGATCCGAAGAGGAGAGGACCGCCCGAAGGACTCGCTCGCGCCGACATTCCCGGAGCTTGCGACCACGCCTGGAATGACGAGCACCGCCTTGTCGGTGGCGCTGATGACGCCGCATGCGGGGATGCCGATGTTCACCTTTACGGCCGAAGAAAGGGATGACGTCATCGCTTACTTCCTCAGCCTGCGTTAGCGATCCGGTCGCCGCCGATAATCGCTGCGGTGCGGGCCCCACGGCTATCGCCGCCGCCCCGCCCTCCTATCCGACATGCCCTTCCTCGCGGCGGTGCTGAAGCGTGCGCTTGGTTTGCGCGAAGCCGTCGAAGACGCGCCTGTCGTCATAGCCGCCATCCTGGCGGCTCTCGATGAGCTGCACCGAGCAATTCAGGGGGTTCTTCTCTCGCTCGTACCATTCCCAGGAATAATGCATCCACTGCATGCGGAAGCAGCGGACGGTGACGCCGTGGCTGACGATGACGAAGTCGAGGACGGGGTGAGGCCGATCGGGCGAGGCGTAGCGCAGGATCGTGCCGAAGACCCCCTTGACGCGGTCCGCGACGTTGCAGTGGCTTTCGCCGAGCGGCATCGGTGCGAAGAACTCCCCCGCGAAGCGCTTGTATTTCTCATAATGCTGATACTCGCGCGGATGAACCTTCGGCAAATCCTCGTCCGCAATGCCGTCGAAGAGACCGAATTCGAGCTCGCGCAGCTCGATGGCCTCGCGCCGGTCGAACTCGATCTTGGCCGCAGCGAGCGCCCGCTCGATGCCCTCGGCGGTCTGCCGGGCGCGCAGATAGGGGCTCGCGAAGATCCGGGCGCGCGAGCCGCGCAAGACGGAGGCCAGACGCTCACCTGCCTGCAAGGCCTGCGCATGGCCCTGCGGCGAAAGCGCGATGCTGTGGTCGGGCAGGCGGATGTTCACCGATTTGTCGAGATTGGCCTCGGACTCGCCGTGGCGGACCAGGAAGATGCGGATCGAGCGTGCGGGCATTTGGGGTTGGTCTCCCGGGAAGCTTTGAACGACCAACCTATCTTGGCGACTTTGCCGGTCGAACGCTGGATGCCCCTGCGCGGAACATAGCCGTGCTGATGTCTATTTGATTATTGGCGTCGGCTTCGGCTGTGAACCCCTTCACGCAATCGCAGCTTTTCGTTCACCCAAGCCGGCTCTGAACATCAGCGATTCTTGCCATGGATCGCGCGGGCAATCGTCGATGTCTTGGGCGTGACGCCATCGGCCGGATCCGCGATCGTCCAGTTCCCGTGCAAGGAGCGTCAGGCGAGGCAGGTGCTCTTCTAGCCGGGATGACGGGCACAGGGCCTGCCATGACACGAAGGCGCCGGGCCCGTCATGACGCAAACAGGACAAGCCAACACGAACGAACCTGCTCAGGACGGTTCCACGCCGCAGAAGCGAGAGGCGCGCTCGACGAGATCGATCATGCGGGCCGCCGCCTGGGTGGTCAGCGGGTGACGCGTAAAGCCCGGTCTCGGAGAGATGTAGGGCGCCATCTCCCGGGCGATCTCGAGCTGGCGCTCCGATGCGGTGGCAAGCAGCGAAATCACCAGGTTCTCCAATGCGATGACGCGGATGTGGAGCGCCCCGAGCTCGGCCTCGGCCATCTTCGGAACCGAAATTCGATCCTTGATCGAGCTCGGCGCCATCTCGGCACCCCCCTCGATGTCCCACTTGGCCGATTGGGGCTGCATAGGGTCGCTGGAGGGATCGGAGCCTTGGCGAGACATGCGGGTGTTTCCTTTGAAGGAGATCTGATCGGACTCGAACGTCGCCTTGCGTCGCCGCGATCCTGTCGAGGCCGGCCATGGCGCGCTCGGGGTCGGGGACGACGATAGTCTTGATGCGGCAGATTGCCCAGCCGGCTTGGGGCCCATCGGCGCAGCGTTCCACCTACGTCTCGTAT
>JBIOEK010000495.1:0-3205 GCA_044445925.1 Hyphomicrobiales bacterium | reverse complement strand
GGGTGTAGTTGATCAGGATGTCCTCTGGCGCCACGCCCT
Source organism: Hyphomicrobiales bacterium (assembly GCA_044445925.1). GTDB lineage: Bacteria > Pseudomonadota > Alphaproteobacteria > Rhizobiales > Beijerinckiaceae > GAS188. The sequence goes on along the minus strand of JBIOEK010000495.1, from coordinate 3,166 downwards.
TGAGCTTGAGGTAGGCCTCGAGGATCTTGTTGGTGGTGCGCGGGTAGACGTAGTCGGTGCCTTCCAGCACCCAGCGATTCACCTTCACGTCCTTCATCAGGTAGTCCACCGCCGGAATCGCCTGCTGGTTCGGCGCGGCGCCGGTGTAGAAGACGTTCCTCTCACTTTCCTCGCCCTCATATTGCACGGGATAGAAGAGGACCGAGTTGAGCTCCTTGAAGACCGGCAGCACGGATTTCCGCGAGACCGAGGTCCAGCAGCCGAATACCGCTGCGACCTTATCCTTGCCGATCAGCTCTCGCGCCTTCTCGGCGAAGAGCGGCCAGTTCGAGGCTGGGTCGACGACCACCGCTTCGAGCTTCTTGCCGAGCAGTCCGCCTTTCTTGTTCTGCTCGTCGATCAGCATCAGCATCACATCCTTCAGCGTGGTTTCGCTGATGGCCATGGTGCCGGAAAGCGAATGCAGGATGCCGACCTTGATCGTATCGTCGGCTCGCGCCGGCGCCGCGGAGAGGACCGCGCCGAGCACGAGACCCAGGGCGGCCCTCCGGTTGATTTGGTAAAGCATCGACCCACACCTCCAATGTTTTGCGCCGCCACATGCGACGCCTGGAGTGTGGCAAGTCCCGTGCCATGCGAATCCACGTATTCGCAAGCATCAAACCTGCCGGAGGGCCCGATAGTGCCGCCGAATCTGCCTAGCGATTCCCCGAATGCTCGCCGATTAGGCAGCCACTGACCGCTTTCTGGCCTGATGCACGCGTTACAAGCAGAATACAGAGTGCAACTCAGTCTTTCGCGCGCTCCACATAGGAGCCGTCCGCGGTCATGACCACGATGCGCGCGCCGGGGGTGATATGGGGGGGCACCATGGTGCGCACGCCGTTGGACAGCTTGGCCGGCTTGTAGGAAGAGGAGGCCGTCTGTCCCTTGGTCACAGGCTCGGTGTCGACCACCTGAAGCACGGCGCGCTGCGGCAACTCGATGGCGATCGGCGTCTCCCCATGGATCGACAGCCGCACCTTCATCTCGGGAGCGAGATAAGGCGCCTGATCGCCGATGATCTCGGCGGGCACCTGAACCTGGTCATAATTGTCCGAATTCATGAAGTGGAAGCCCTCGCCATCCTCATAGAGGAAGGTGTATTCGCGATCCTCCACATGAGCGCGCTCGACCTGCTCTGTCGTCCGCCAACGTTCCGAGACCTTCACCCCGTCGGAGATGCGCCGCATATCGACCTGGGTCACCGGCGTGCCCTTGCCGGGATGGATGTTCTCGGCGTTCAGGATGACATAGAGGTGATTGTCGATCTCGACGACCGTGCCCTTGCGAAGCGAACTGGCGATGACCTTCACGGTACTTGATCCTCGAATGTTGCCGTGCCCGGGAGTTCCGGCAGGCGCGGTGACGCGCCGCGCCGCGAGCGCGGCCTTCCTCCTTCCAGCTTTGCGCGCCGAAGGCAAGTGAGGCATGGAAGAGGCGAACCCCGATCCGACCGCCTCCCCCTGGTGGGCGCCGCACCGGCATCGCGACCGCGCGCCGTTGCTGCATGCGCGCAGCCGGGCCGTCAGGGCCATCCGCAGCTGGTTCGAGGAAGAGGGCTTCATCGAGGTCGAAACCGCGATCCTGCAAGCCTCGCCCGGCAACGAGACCCATCTGCATGCCTTGTCGACCAGGATCGAGGCGTCGGACGGCACGCCGCGAGCCCTCTATCTCCACACCTCGCCGGAATTTGCCTGCAAGAAGCTGATCGCCGCCGGCGAGACGCGCATCTTCACCTTGGCGCGCGTCTTCCGCGACAAGGAGCATGGCGCCCTGCATCACCCCGAATTCACCATGCTCGAATGGTATCGGGCCAATGAGGGCTACGAGACCCTCATGGAGGATTGCGCCGCGCTCTTGGCCGTTGCGGCGCGTGCCTGCGGCGCGACGGCGCTGCGTTGGCGCGACAAGGAGGCCGATCCCCTCGCAAAGCCCGAGCGCGTCACCCTGCCAGAGGCCTTTGCCCGCTTTGCTGGGATCGACTTGATGGCAGCGCTCGATGCGGAACCCGCCGAGGCTCGCCGCAGGCTCGCCGCTTCGGCAGGCGCCATCGGCTTGCGGGTCGCGCCTGACGATGATCTAGGCGACGTCTTCAGCCGCCTCGTCACCGAGAGGATCGAGCCACATCTCGGCCTCGGGCGGGCGACGATCCTCCTCGACTATCCGATCTCGCAGGCAGCGCTCGCTCGCCCTAAGCCCGCCGATCGCCGGCTTGCCGAGCGCTTCGAGCTCTATGCCTGCGGGGTCGAGCTCGCCAACGCCTTCGGCGAGCTGACCGACCCCGTCGAGCAGCGGCGGCGCTTCGAAGCCGATATGGACGAGAAAGAGCGCCGCTATGGCGAACGCTATCCGCTCGACGAGGAGTTGCTCGAGGCGCTCGAGCTGATGCCGCCGACGAGCGGCATAGCGCTCGGGCTCGACCGGCTGATGCTGCTGGCGACCGGCGCATCGCGGCTCGAGGACGTGCTCTGGACCCCTCTGTCGTAGGCCTGTCCGATGCTTGCCGCCATCTCGGTCGAGGCGCCAGCCTTCTTCGCACCGTTGATGCCGGAAACCGGGCCGCGCGCCGGCGCGGGATCTCGATCCGTCGGGGCGGCACTCGGCGAGCCCGCATGACCGGTGCGCAATGGGCGACGATCGCGATCGCGGCAACGGCAACGGCCGGCGTCATCGGCCGCCCCTGGAGGCTGCCCGAGGCCTTGTGGGCGGTCGGCGGAGCGCTGCTGCTCGTCCTCATCGGGCTCTTGCCTCCCGCCAAGGCGCTCGACGGCATCGCCAAGGGCACGGATGTCTATCTCTTCCTCATCGGCATGATGCTGCTCGCCGAGGTGGCGCGCGAGCAGGGCCTGTTCGACTGGCTGGCGCAGCATGCGGCGCTCCACGCCAAGGGCTCGCCCCGGCGCCTGTTCGCCTTGATCTACGCGGTCGGAACCGTGGTAACGGTGTTCATGTCGAACGACGCGACGGCGGTGGTGCTCACGCCGGCGGTCTATGCGGCGGCCAAAGCCTCAGGCGTCGAGCCCCTGCCCTATCTCTATATCTGCGCCTTCATCGCCAATGCGGCGAGCTTCGTGCTGCCGATCTCCAATCCGGCCAATCTCGTGGTCTTCGCCGACACCATGCC
>JBIOEK010000494.1:0-3212 GCA_044445925.1 Hyphomicrobiales bacterium | reverse complement strand
GTGCCGGCTGAAGCCTTCGATATCCGCGGCGAGGATCGCGACGAGCTTGCGCTCGAGATGCGGGGCTTCCATTCAGGATGCCTTCGTCCGGAAGAGGATTTCGGCGGGGTCTTGCGAGCTTCGCCGGCAAGCGGGCCCTTTCGAAGGCACCTGCATCGATCGAATGGGAGATTTCATCTCCATTCAACGTCGGCTATGGGCATTGCGTTCCTGCAAGCGATGCCGGCGCTCCGGCGATGCGCAGACCTCCGCCTGACGGCGCAGGCGGCGCATGGGACGACTACCGACACGAATGTCGGCAGGCCGTAGCCTGGCTAGGCGCTTGCCTGGACCACATGCTAAACCGGCGGTGCAAGGAGGGGATTGTCATGGCAAGCATGAACCGAAACCGATTGCGCGGCGCCGTTCCAGGCCGCGCCTGCCTCGCCCTCGCGGCTGCCGCCTGGCTCTTTCTCATCGGCGCCGAGGCGCGCGCCGGCGAGGCCTCGGCCGAGGTCGCGCGCAAGCATCTCTATCTTGGAACACTCTCTGCGGGCGCGACGGAGCTTGCCGCCAAGGTCGCAGCCGACAGCTCCGACCGGGAGGCCCGCTTCGGGCTCGGCCTCCTGCGCTTCGCGGGCGCCGTCGAGCATCTCGGGCAGGGGCTCTACCGCTACGGGCTGACGCCGCCGAAGACCTTGTCGATACCGATCCTGCGCTTCCCGGTGCCTTACAACCCGGCGCCGCAGAGCGTTACCTATCAGGCGCTGAGGGACGTACTGAAGGCGTTCGACGACGACCTCGCCTCGGCCGAGACGGCGCTCGAGGGCGTCGGCGAAGGCGACGTCAAGATCGTCCTCGATCTTGCCCGCATCCGTCTCGATCTCAGGGGGGACGGCAGGCCGGGAGACGACGAGACGCTAGCCTTCATCATCGGGCGCATGTCGCAACGGCCGGGCGCCCAGCCTGCCCCGCTCGGTTCCCTCGAGGTCAAGTTCGACACGGGCGATGCGCCCTGGTTCGCGGGCTATTCGCATGTGCTGATGGGACTTTGCGATTTCGTGCTGGCGCATGATTTCCAGGGAAGCTTCGACGCGGTCTCCCAGCTGTTCTTCGCGAAATCTGCGGCCCCGTTCGCGGCGGCGCTCTCGGCGCCCCTGCCTGCCGACAGCGTCGGCCGGGGCATGCCCGATACGACGATCTTCGCCGACATGATCGGCCTCATCCACACCGTAAATTGGCCCGTGGTCGAGCCTGATCGCATGCGGACGGCGCGCCAGCACCTCAAGGCCATGATCGCCATGAGCCGCAAATCCTGGGCGCTCATCCTCGCGGAGACCGGCGACGACCGGGAATGGCTGCCGAACCCGCGCCAGACGCATGCGGCGCTCGGCCAAAGGGTGCGGCAAGAGCAGATCGACGCCTGGATGGCGGCGCTCGACGAGGCCGATTCCATCCTCGACGGACGCGTCCTCGTTCCCCATTGGCGCTTCGCCAGAGGGGTCGATCTCAAGGAGTTCTTCGAGGCGCCGCGCAGCTTCGACCTCGTGATGTTCCTGACCGGCTCGGGCGCCGTGCCCTATCTGCGCGACGGGCCGATCACCTCGCGGCAGCGCTGGACCGAGATCACCGATGCCTTCGAGGACAATTTCTTCGCCTATGCGCTCTGGTTCAATTAGGGCGAGCGCGGCTCTCACGCTCGGCCGGGATCTTGGGAAATACGCGTCGTGTCATTCCCGGCCGAGCCGCCACGCGCGGCGCGGTGCGGAGATCGCATAAGCGCCAGTGGTGGCGGTCATGGGTCATTTGCTCCGTTGGCTGCGATGGCGGCTCGCCGGGGATGACACCAATTCCGCAAAGGTATCGGCTGTGGGCGAGGGAAGCGCGCATGCCGCCGAGCTTGGTTAACAACTTCCTCATAATCTTGGTGAATAATTCCTGAAGGATGTATTCGCCGGCCCTGGCGATCGAGTCGCGGGCCGGCAAGAGCACGAGGTCGCACATGCGCACCGTTGCCTTGGTCACTCAGAAGGGCGGTTCCGGCAAGAGCACGCTTTCTGCCTCCCTCGCGGTCGCGGCGCTGGCCATGCGCGAAAGGGTGTTCCTGATCGACATGGACCCGCAAAGATCGCTGACCACCTGGGCCGAGAACCGAAACGACGAGAATCTCGGCGTCGAAGCCATCTATTCGAGCAAATTGCCCGCCGTCCTCGACACTCTGGCGCGAAGCCACGTGTCGCTCGCGATCATCGACACGCCGGCCGGCCTGTCGATGGCCTCGGAGGCCGCCATCCGGGCGGCCGATCTCGTCATCATTCCGGTTCGCCCGACGGCGTTCGACATCTGGGCCAGCGAAGCGACGCGGCGCCGGGCTAGAGAGCTCCAGAAGGAATGCGTGTTCGTGCTCAACCAATGCCCGATCGTGCAGGGAAGCCGCCGCCTCCAGGAAGGCGTCGCCGCGCTCGAAGCCATGGGCGGCATCCTGCAGCCGATGATCTCCGCGCGGGTCGATTACCAGGAGGCGATCCGCCGCGGCCTCGGCCCGACGGAGATCAATCCCACGGGCGAGGCCGCCGAGGAAATGCGGCAGCTCTGGTGGTCCTTGCGTCGCCACCTGGCGCGCGTCAGGCTGAACGAACAGGCCGGCCGGCGGGCCGCCTGAGGTCGCCTCGGGGGCTGGAGCCAACCGGCCGACGATCCGAGCTCTGAGCCCCGCATCCGGGCAGCGCAAGGGCTGGCGGCTTCTCCGCCGGCGCTTTTTCTCCCGCTCTTGGCGAGGGCTTCGCCAGGAGGTGCTCCCTTCACACGCAAGCAGCGCCTTCTCCCGTCTCGCGGAGAATTGGCGTCGGCGCGAGCGTGTTGACGGCGCAGGCTCGCGGATTTACGCCGATCGACGCCGCGAACGCCCGCCCGAACCGGAGGCCTCCCATCATGCGCATCGAAGTCGCCGTCACCTCGGACTTCATCTGCCCCTGGTGCCTGATCGGCGAGCGGCGGCTTCGCAAGGCCATTGCGAGCTTGCCGGGCGAGATCGAGGTCAGCCTGGCCTTCCGCCCCTTCGAGCTCAATCCCGACATGCCGCCGCAGGGCCGTGACCGCAAGGCCTATCGCGTCGCGAAGTTCGGGAGCCTCGCCCGCAGCGAGGCCATGGATGCGCAGATCGCGGAGATCGGCCGGGAAGAGGGCCTCGCCTTCAACTTCGACAAGATGGCGCGCACGCCCAGCACCTTCGC
>JBIOEK010000493.1:0-3223 GCA_044445925.1 Hyphomicrobiales bacterium | reverse complement strand
GCGGATCAGCCGGTTGCGCCGCCCGCAACTGCATGCCGCTCGCGCAATTCGCGCTTCAACAGCTTGCCGCTCGGGTTCTTCGGCAGGCTGTCGGCAAGGATCACGCGCTTGGGCACCTTGAAATGCGCCATCGCAGCCTTGCAATGCGCGATCACCGTGTCGCTGTCGAGAAGATGGCCGGCCTTGACGACGATCACCGCCGTGACGGCTTCCACCCAATAGGGATCGGGCAAGCCGATCACCGCCACTTCCGACACCTCCCGCAGGCGGTAGATCGTCTCCTCGACCTCGCGGCTCGAGACATTCTCGCCGCCGGATTTGATCATATCCTTCTTGCGGTCGACGACGGTGATATAGCCTTCCTCGTCCATTGTCGCGAGATCGCCGCTATGGAACCAGCCGCCCTGGAATGCGGCCTGCGTCTTCTCCGGATCGTCGAAATAGCCGGACAGCAATTGCGGCGAGCGATGCACGATCTCGCCGACCTCGCCCGGTTTCACGTCGCGCATCTCGTCATCCACCACGCGTGTCTCGACATTGAGCACCGGCTTCCCCGCTGATCCCGCCTTGCGGATCTGGTCCTGCGGCTTGAGCACCGTGGCGAGGGGCGCGATCTCGGTCTGTCCGTAGAAGTTCCACAGGCGCACCTGCGGCAGCCGGCGCTGCATTTCCTTCAAGACCTCGACCGGCATGATCGAGGCCCCGTAATAGCCCTTGCGCAGGGAGGTGAGATCCGTGGTCTCGAAGAGCGGCGAGCGCAAAAGCGCGATCCAGATGGACGGGGGCGCGAAGAAGGAGGAGGCGCGCTGCTGCGCGATCAGCGGCAAGATCACGTCCGGGCGCGGCACTCCGGTGATGACATTGGTCGCGCCGAGATAGATCGAGGGCCCGAGGAAGACGTCGAGCTGGGCGCAATGATAGAGCGGCAGCGCGTGCAGGACGATGTCGCTTTCCGCCATCTCGCCTTCGATGACGCAGCTCACATATTCCCAGATGATCGCCTCATGGGTGAGCACCGCGCCCTTGGGCAGCGACTCCGTGCCGCTGGTGTAGACGATCTGCGCCACCATGCGGGCGTCGAGCTCGAGCTCAGGCGGCCCGTCCTCGCCGGCGAGCAACTCGTCGAAGCTCGCAATATCGGGGGGCGCCTCCGCCGCCGTCTCGCCCGGAAGCCAGATGAGGCGCTCGACCTTGGTGCCGCGTGCCGCAGCCTCCCGCCCGGTCTCCACGAAATCCGCCCCCATCGCCAGCGTGGTGGCGCCGGAGCTCCGCAAGATGAAGGCGATCTCCTCGGCATTGAGCATGAAGTTGACGGGCACCAGCACGGCCCCGATGCGGGCGAGCGCGAAGCGCATGGCCGCGAAGGCATGCGAGTTGCGCGACAGGATCGCCGCGCGATCGCCAGGACCGATGCCCCGGGCGAGGAGCCCATGCGCCAGCCGGTTGCAGATGCGATCGAACTCGGCATAGCTCCAATTGACCTCGCCGCAAATGATCGCGGGCTTATGCGGCATCCGGCCTGCGGTGCGGCGCAAGAGATCGCCAAGCGTATGTTGGCGCAGCGCCGCCGGCAGTTGGCTTGTGCCCTGCATCGAGTTCTCCCCAGGCCTTGCACCAAGCTTAGCGAGCCCCAATGGCCGCCGGCAAGCGCCGTATTGGTCGTGCCGCCCCGGATGCGTGCTCTCGATGCATGAGTAGCCTGAGTTCGATTCGCGACGGCACAAGCGCCATTGAAGCTGCCAACTCTTGACAGCTTGGCCTGCTCTCCTCTTCCTCGCCCGAGGAGCCCCCTCATGTCCCGCGCCGAGCGCCTCCTCGACCTGATCCAGATCCTGCGCCGCCACCGGCGACCGGTGAGCGGGCGCGCGCTCGCCGAGGAGGTCTGCATCAGCCTGCGCACGCTCTACCGCGATATCCGCAGCTTGCAGGCACAAGGCGCGGCGATCGATGGCGAGCCCGGCCTCGGCTACATCCTGCGGCCGGGCTTCATGCTGCCGCCCTTGATGTTCAAGGAGGAGGAGATCGAGGCGCTGGTGCTGGGTTCCCGCTGGGTCGCCCTGCGCGGCGATGAGAGGCTCGGCGCAGCGGCGAAGAACGCCCTCGCCAAGATCGCGGCCGTTTTGCCTGCCGATCTTCGCGAGCAGCTCGATACCACGACGCTGCTCGTGGGCTCCGGGGAAAAGATCGCCGCGGGCGATGCCGAGCTCGGCGTCATCCGGCAAGCCATCCGTTCCGAGCGCAAGCTAGCGATCGCCTATGGGGCGCAGGGCGGGACCACGCAGCGCACCATCTGGCCCTTCGCCATAGGCTTCTTCGATCGCGCCCGCGTCGTCGCCGCCTGGTGCGAGCTGCGGCAGGGCTTCCGGCATTTCCGCACCGACCGCATCGCGAGATTGTCGCTTACCGAGACGCGCTATCCGCGGCGCCGCCAGGCTCTCCTCAAGGAGTGGCGCGAGATCGAGGGCATTCCCGAGCAATAATCTTCGGGTTTTGGAAGGCTGCTGACAAAAACTGGCAGCTATCCCGCTTATCACCTGAAGCCTCGGCGGGCGCGGGCCCGTCGCATGATCCAGGCGAGAAGCGGGAGAGCACGATGTTGGATATCGGTTTCGTCATCCTCTATGTCGACAGCCCGAAGGCGAGCGCCGCCTTCTACGCGGACCTCCTCGGCAGGCCGCCCGTCGAGTCATCGCCGACCTTCGCCATGTTCGCCATGAGCTCGGGCGTCATGCTCGGCCTCTGGTCGCGCCACACGGTCGAGCCGGCCGCGAAGGCCGCGGGCGGCGGCGAGCTCGCCTTCACGGTGGCCGAGCCGGGAGCCGTCGATGCGACCCATGCGGATTGGAGCCGGCGCGGCCTTCCCATCGCCCAGGCGCCGACCGACCTCGATTTCGGCCGCACCTTCGTGGCCCTCGATCCGGACGGTCACCGCCTGCGCGTCATGTGGCCTTTCCCCGAAGATGCGGCAAAGAGCCCGAAGGCCCGCGCGTCATGAGCGGCAACTGGATCGCCGTGGCCTCGGCGGAGCATGTCGGGCGCGGCCGCGCGGCGGGCTTCATGCAGGTCTGCCACGGCAAGGCGGCACCCTTGCGCCGCATCCGTCCGGGCGACCGCGTCGCCTATTATTCGCCGACGACCGAATTCCGGGGCACGGACAGGCTGCAGGCCTTCACGGCGATCGGCATCGTCAGGGAAGGCGAGCCTTACCGGGTCGACATGGGAG
>JBIOEK010000492.1:0-3244 GCA_044445925.1 Hyphomicrobiales bacterium | reverse complement strand
GCCCGCAGCAACTTCATGGGGCGGATGCGCAGGCCTTCCTGGAACACCTCGGTGAGGTCGGGCGAGATGCTGCCCGGCACCGCGCCGCCGACATCGGAGGCGTGCACGAAGGACCAAGCGAAGCAGACGAGCTCGCCGTGAACGAAGATCGGCCGCGCCAGGTGGATGTCCATGATATGCGTGACGAGGCCCGCCGTGCGGAACGGGTCGTTGGAGATCAGCACGTCGCCTGGCTCGAGCTCGGCCCGATCGAAGGCATCGATCAGCCCCGAAACCGATTGGCCGGAGCCGGAGGTGACGCCGGTCATGGTCGGATAGGCGAAGAACTCGCCGCTTGTCTTGGCGACGGCGACCTGGAAGTCCTGCGTCTGCTTGACGAAGGTCGTGTGCGCCGTCCGATAGGCGACGGTCGAGGCCTCCTCCGCCATCGCGGTGAAGCGGTTCTTCATGATCTCGGTGAGGATCGGGTCCACGGTTATGGCTCCTTCTCGAGCTCGATATCGCCATAGGGGCCGACCCTGGCGCCAAAGCCCGTCGGGACGAGGAGGGTCGCGAGGTCCTGTTCGATGATCGCAGGGCCGGCGACTGCGAAACCCGGGGCGAGGAGGCCTTGCGCGAAGACCGGGCAGTCGCCGGCCCAGCCGCCGTTCAAGCGCAGCTCGCGGCGCTCGCTCGGCGCTGGCGCTTCGGCCGCGGGGAGCTGGCGCAGCGTCGGCTTGGCCTGCCGCCCGAAGCTCCTGAGGCGAAGATTGTCGATCGCGACCGCGGATGCCGCATTGGCATGGCCGAACAGGCGCTCATGCTCTTCATGGAAGCGCCGGCGCGCCGCTTCCATTCCGCTGCCTTCCCCGCTCTGCGCCAGCTCGACCGCGATGGAGAAGGATTGCGCCGCATAGCGCATATCGGCGGTGAAAACGCGGTCGATGCCGGCAAGCTGCCGCGGATCGGCCTGGCGGGCCAGCCAGGCATCGCCTTGCGCCGCGATCTCCTCGAGGCCGAGAGCCAGGGTCTCGTCGCAGAGCTCGATCCCGTGCACGCTCTTTACGGCGTCGTGCACGAGGTCGGACACCAGGCAGCCGAAGGCGCAGAACACCGATGGCGCTCGCGGCGCGACGATGCGCCTGATGCCGAGCTCGTCGGCCAGCATCGGCCCGTGCAAGCCGCCGGCGCCGCCGAAGATCATCAGCGTGCAATCCGACGGCTCGACGCCGACACGCGCGAGATAAGGCAAGACCTTGGCGAGCATGTTCGAGGTCGCGACCGCGATGGCGCTCTCGGCGGCGCCGGTCACGTCGCTGCCGAGAGCTTCGGCGATCGGCGCGAAGGCACGTTCCGCGAGCGAGCGGTCGAGCGCCAGCCTGCCGCCGAGCAACCCCTTTGGCGAGAGCAGGTTGCAGATGAGGTAGGCGTCGGTGAGGGTCGGGGCTTCGCCGCCCTGCCCATAGCAGGCAGGCCCCGGGCGCGAGCCGGCGCTGCGCGGGCCAACCTTCATGACGCCGCCGTCGAGCCAGACGATCGAGCCGCCCCCCGCGCCCATCGCCTCCACCGCGGTCGCGGGCATCAGGATCGGGAACTCTCCGACCTCCGCCTGCGCCGTGATCATCGCCCGCCCGCCCTCGATCAGCGAGACATCGGTCGAGGTGCCGCCCATGTCGAAGGTGAGGATGCGCTCGAGCTTCAGGAACTCGCCGAGCATGCGGGCTCCGGTCACGCCGGCCGCCGGGCCGGAGAGCAGCGTATGCACCGGCAAGGCGCGCGCCTCGGCGGCCGACATCATGCCGCCATTCGACTTCATCACGAACAGGCGCGCGCCCGGCAGGCGATCGGCGAGGAAGGCGTCGATGCGCCCGAGATAGGCGTCCATCAGCTGCTTCACATAGACGTTGAGGAGGGTGAGGACCGCGCGCTCATATTCCGATTGCTGCGGCCAGACCTCGTGCGAGGCGACGACCGCGAGCTCCGGAAAGCCTTGGCGCGCGATTGCCAAGGCGCGCTGCTCGTGGGCGGGGTTGCGGTAGGAATTGAGGAAGCAGATCGCGACCGCCGCGGCGCCCGCCTGGCGCGCTGCGCCTAGCGCCTCCACGACCGAGGCCTCGTCGAGCTCGGTGTCGACCGAGCCGTCGGCGAGAATGCGCTCGCCGACCTCGAAGACGAGCTCGCGCGGCGTTATCGGCGTCGCCCGCCGGTTGAACAGGTCGACCGGCTTGTCGAGGCGCAGCCGCGCGATCCCGAGCAGGTCGCGATAGCCCTGCGTCGTGATGAGGGCGATCGGCGGCTGCGAGCGCTCGATCACCGCATTGGTGCTGATCGTGGTGCCGTGCACGATGATGACCGGGTCGTCCGCCGCGATCTTGCATTGCTTGGCGATGTCGGCGATGCCCTCGATCACCGCCTCGGCGAAATCCGGGCGCGAGGTCGGCAGCTTGTGGCTGCCGATCTCGACATAGCTGTCGGTCTCGCTTCGCCAGACGGCGAAATCCGTGAAGGTTCCCCCGATATCGACGCCGATCCTGATCATGCCTGCACTGTCGGTTGCTCGCGGTATCGCCAAAGATCATAAGGTGCCGGAAACGTCCATGCTTCGCCGCACGCAATCTCGAGCCGAGGCGCCTTAGAGCCTGTTCACGTTTGGGCCCCAAAAGCTTACGCTTTTCGGCGATTGCGGCGCCGATGGCTTCAGTTACGGGATTGGCGTGCCAGGCCCGCAGGGAGAATGCGAGCTTCAACGCTATCAGTCTGAAATATAGCGGCTTTCTGGCCAAAACCGCTCGCTCCATGGCGATCATCCGGCCTCGGAAATGTTGAGGAATGTTGATTCCAAACATTGCATGCTCCGATTCCGGTAGCCGGCTATCTGATCCTCTCCTGTCATGGCCACCCTTGTGGCGGCATCCTGGTCGGTGAGGCACGTCCCCTTCTGGTCGAGATGGCAGGCACAGGGCCTGCCATGACGCGGACGGGTCGATTGGGCTGGACGCCGGACGCGCTTCGCCGCAAGCGCCTTGCCCTTACCGCACAGATCGGGGCCGACAGCGAATTGGGGCCGCGCCAGATCGCCGCTGCGCGACCAGCGAAAGCTCGCAGCGACGGAGCTACAGATTCACGCTGTCAAAAAACCGCGCCCCGGCCATGGGCCGCGGCACGTTATTTTGAGGGCGCATGATAATCGAGGCGCGATGCGAACACAACAGGAACAATGGCTCGACCGCCGCGATTGCGTCAGTCCGTGTCGCCCAGCGGATGC
>JBIOEK010000491.1:0-3255 GCA_044445925.1 Hyphomicrobiales bacterium | reverse complement strand
GGGCGTGGCCACGCTCGCCCTCGACCACCGCCAGGGTGTCCTTGAGGCTGACGCCGGCGAAGCGCCTCGCCGCCTCCTCGGGCCCGATCGCGATGCCGATCTCGGACAGGCACTCGCACGCCACGCGCGCGAACAAATATTCGGAATCGACCAATACGCCGTCGCAATCGAAGATCAGGAGCGACATTTCTGTGATCGAACCGGAAACATGCCGCCCGAAAGCGGGGTGGGTTGCCGCTTACGGGGAGATGATCGCAGACGCATCTCCCCGATCCCGGCCCGTCGGGTCAATTGAGCTTCGACTTGACCTCGCCGAGGCTTTTGGTCAGCAGGCCAAGGCCTGCCGGCCCCGCCGACCGCCCGCGCAGGATGGCTTCGCTCGCCTGGATCGCGGCTTCGGCCGCGGCGCTGCGCACCTCGCGCGTGGCGTCGGCCTCGGCCTGGGCGATCTTCTGCTCGGCCGTCTTCTGCCGCCGCGTCACGAAATCGGCGAGCTTGACCTCGGCCTCCTTGGCGAGGCGCTCGGCTTCGATCTTCGCCTGCGCGATGATCGCTTCGGCCTCGGTCTCGGCTTCGCGGCGGCGCTCTTCAGAAGAAGTGAGCAGCGCCTGCGCCTCCTCGCGCAGGCGCTTGGCCTCGCCGAGCTCACCCGCGATGCGCTGGCCGCGCTTGTCGAGGCCGCCGGTGATGGCCCTGAAGCCGCCTAGCTTGGCCACGAGCACGAGGAAGATCACGAAGGAGACCGCGACCCAGAATTCGGCGTCGGCGAGAAGATGAGCCATGGCGTTTTTCTCAGCTCTTCGAGGCCGCGGCGAGGCCAGCCTTCAGCTCGGCGCTATTGGCGGCTTGCCCCGTGAGCCTTGCCACGATCGCGGCGGCCGTCTCCTGCGCGATGGCGCCGACATTCGACATGGCCTCGACCTTGCGCGCCGCGATTTCCTTGTCGGCGCTCGCGAGCTTCGCGGCGAGATCGATCTCGATCGCCTTGCGTTTGGATTCGCTTGCGGCATTCATGCTGTCGCGCATCTGACGCGCCATGCCTTGCGCCTTGTTGCGGGCCTCGGCCAGCGCCTTCACATAGGAAGCCGTCATCTCGTCGGCGCGGGTTTTTGCGGCGGCAGCCTCTTCGAGATCGCGCGAGATGCGATCGGCGCGCCCGGCGATCACGCCACCGACGCGCTTGACGACGACCTTCGAGACGAAGAGATAGATCGCACCGAAGGTGATCGCGAGCCAGAGGAGCTGCGAGGGGAAATGCTCGGGCTCGAAGGGCGGGAAGCCCGCCTTGTGCTCGGCTTGCGTCTCGGTCGCGGCTTTGGTCCCGGCGGCCATGGCAGATCCAGCTAGAGGTTGAAGGCGGCGACCGCCCGCGGCACTGCCCAAGAGCGCAGGTATAAAGAGTGCGGGCGCCAAAAGCGCGGGCGCAAGGGCAGGCGACGCGACGGGCTCAGAGCACGAACAGCAGCAGGAGCGCGATCAGCAAGGAAAAGATGCCGAAAGCTTCCGCGAGCGCGAAGCCTAGGAAGAGCCGGCCTTGCTGGCCGTCGGCTGCCGAGGGATTGCGCAGGGCGCCGGAAAGGAATTGTCCGAAGACGCTTCCGACGCCGATGGCGGCGCCACCCATGCCGAGACAAGCTAGACCAGCGGCAATGTATTTCGCAGCGACGGGATCCATGAGTTGCTCCTTTATTGATTTGCGGGCGAGAAAGCCGCATGGCGCGGCTTTGTCAATGGTGCGGGTGCAGCGCGTCGTTGAGATAGATGCAGGTCAGAATCGCAAACACATAGGCTTGCAGGAAGGCCACGAGCGCCTCGAGCGCCACCAGCGCCACCGTCATCGCCAGCGGCAGCGGCGCCAGCACCGCCCAGAAACCCGCTCCGAGCAGGATCGCGACGAAGCCCGCGATGATGCTGAGCGCCATGTGGCCGGCCAGCATGTTGGCGAATAGGCGCACCGACAGGCTCAAGGGGCGCGAGAGGAACGAGATGATCTCGATCAACACGATGAGCGGCATCAGCCAACCCGGCACGCCGGAGGGGGCGAACAGGTGCAGGAAGCCGAGCCCGTTCTTCCAGAAGCCGTAGCCGATGACGATGACGAAGACGAGGATCGCCAGCGAGGCCGTGACAATGATCTGGCTCGTCACGGTGAAGGTGTAGGGGATGAGGCCGATCAGGTTGCAGACCAGGATGAAGGCGAAGAGCGAGAAGACGAAGGGGAAGAACTTCATCCCCTCTTCACCCGCCGACTGGCGCACCGTGTCGGCGATGAACTCATAGATCGCTTCGACCGCCGATTGCAGCCGTCCGGGCACCAGGCTGTCGCCGCGCATCGCATAGAGCGTCACGCCGGCGATGAGCGCCAGGCAAAGCAGCATATAGGCGGCCGAATTCGTGAAAACGAAGTGATAGACGCCTAGATCACCCAGCTTCTTCAGGGTCGAGATTTCGAACTGCTCGATCGGATGCATGGACCTACTCGTTTGCCGCAAGTCGCCGCCCTTGAGGCGCCTCTCGAAGGGCCGAGACGCGCCTAGTCTTCGCGGCGATGTTGCGGCTTTGCAAGCCCGGCCGCGCGAAAAGCGTTCAGAACGCTCGCCGCGAAACCGAGCAGGAAGAAAATAATGAAGCACCAAGGCGAAGTGCCGAGGAGTCGGTCAGCCCCATATCCAAGAGCGGCGCCGACCGCAAGCCCCGCCACGAATTCGGTCGAGACCCGCATGGCCTGGCCCAAAGCCGCTCCCTGGCCCCGGTCGCGCCCGCTCGAATTGGCCTTCTCCTGGGGCGCGGACGGCCGCAGCGCGCGCAGCTCGGCGTCGAGCGCGGCGCGCCTGCGGTCGAGCTCGTCCTGCGGTTTCTCGCCCATGGTTGGTGTTCGGGGAAAGGGGCGGGCCCTGTCAAGGGCGAAGCGAGCCATGGAAATCGGGTCGCCTCACTCCGCCGCGAAGCGCTCCGCGGTTTCGAGATCGACGGAGACGATCTGCGACACGCCGCGCTCCGGCATGGTCACGCCGTAGAGGCGGTCCATGCGCGCCATGGTGATGGGGTTGTGGGTGATCACCAGGAAGCGCGTGCCGGTCCTGCCGGCAATGTCGCGGACGAGATCGCAGAAGCGCTCGACATTGGAATCATCGAGGGGCGCGTCCACCTCGTCGAGCACGCAGATGGGCGAGGGATTCGTCAAGAACACCGCGAAAATCAGCGCCGTCGCCGCCAAGGCCTGCTCGCCGCCCGACAGCAGCGACAGCGTCTGGG
>JBIOEK010000490.1:0-3268 GCA_044445925.1 Hyphomicrobiales bacterium | reverse complement strand
GAATCCCCGTCTCGTCCGAGAAACGTCTTGCTGCCGCCTCGTCGCGGGCATAATTGGCCGCGACCTTGTAGCCGCCCTCCTTAAGCGCGTTCGAAATCGCCCGGCCGATCCCGCGCGTGCCGCCGGTCACGACTGCCACACGTCCCATCTCAGCCTCCTCCCGTCATGCGTTCGTTTTCTTGCGGGGTGGCGCCCCACCCTGGCTCAATCTCGCGCGACGCACATGGCGATGCCCATCCCACCACCGATGCACAGCGTCGCCAAGCCCTTTTTGGCGTTGCGCTTGCCCATCTCGTGCAGCAACGTGACCAGGATCCGAGCGCCCGAGGCACCGATCGGATGGCCGATGGCGATCGCCCCGCCATTGACGTTGACCTTGGACGGGTCGAGGCCGAGATCCTTGTTGACGGCGAGCGCCTGCGCCGCGAAGGCCTCGTTCGCCTCGACGAGATCGAGATCGCCGACCTTCCAGCCGGCCTTCTCGAGGGCCTTGCGGGAGGCCGGGATCGGGCCCGAGCCCATCACGGCGGGATCGACGCCCGCGGTCGCCCAGGAGACGATCGTGGCGAGCGGCTTGAGGCCTCGCTTCCTGGCATTGGCGGCCGTCATCAGCACCAGAGCGGCAGCGCCGTCATTGATGCCTGAGGCATTGGCGGCCGTCACCGAGCCGTCCTTCGAGAAGGCCGGCCGGAGCTTGGTCATGGCGTCATAGGTCGCGCCATGACGGATATATTCGTCGTTCTCGACGACCACGTCGCCCTTGCGGCTTTTGACCGTCACCGGCACGATCTCGTCCTTGAAGCGGCCGGCCTTCTGCGCCGCCTCCGCCTTGTTCTGCGAAGCGGTCGCGAACCTGTCCTGCTCCTCGCGGGTGATCTGCCAGCGCGCCGCGACGTTCTCGGCGGTATTGCCCATATGGTAGCCGTGGAAGGCGTCGATCAGCCCGTCCTTGAGCATGGTGTCGATGAATTTGCTGTCGCCCATCTTGACGCCGCCGCGCAGATGCGCGGCATGCGGGGCCATCGACATCGATTCCTGGCCGCCGGCGACGATGATGTCGGCGTCCCCGTTGGCGATCTGCTGCATGCCGAGCGCCACGGCGCGCAAGCCGGAGCCGCAGAGCTGGTTCAGCCCCCAGGCCGTCTTCTCCTGCGGCACGCCGGCCTTCATGGCCGCCTGGCGCGCCGGGTTCTGCCCCTCGCCGGCGCCGAGGATCTGGCCGAGGATCACCTCGTCGACCTCATCGGGCTTGAGCTTGGCGCGCTCCAGCGCGCTCTTGATGGCGATGGCGCCGAGCTCATGGGCCGGCATCGTGCCGAAGACGCCGTTGAAGCTGCCGACGGGCGTGCGCGCCGCCGAGACGATGACGATGTCCTTATCCGACATGGAGGCTCTCCCGTTCAGATGCTTTGCCTAGATGCTTGGCCCAGACGCGTTGCCCAGACACTTGGCCCAGACACTTGGCCCGGACGCTTGGCCCAGATACTTGGCCTATGTGATGAGTTTCGCGCCATTGCGCAACCGGAGAATCAAGCAACCCTCCCCAGCCGATTCGCCGATCGGTCGTTGGCAAGCAGCCGGCCAGGGCTCATAAGTGGGCGGGAGGTGCCCGGTTTGTCCCTGCCAAAGGCCGAAATGGCGGTGCCACAGGCGCTATTTGCAGTCGGGGGGCGAGGATGCTTGAATGCAACCCATGACCAAGAACGATCCAGCTGCCCAGTCCAAGGCTGCCCCATCCAAGCCTGTGCCGGGCAAGGAGACGAAGACGCAAGGCGAGCCCGTCGCCATCAAGAAATACGCGAACCGGCGCCTCTACCACACCGGATCGAGCGAATATGTCACGCTCGAGGATCTCGCCAATATGGTGAAGAAGGGCGAGGACTTCCTGGTCAGCGACGCCAAGACCGGAGAGGACATCACCCGCTCGGTGCTCGCCCAGATCATCTTCGAGCAGGAGAACAAGGGCGGACAGAATCTCCTGCCCATCACGTTCCTGCGCCAGCTGATCCGCTTCTACGGCGACAGCATGCAGGCGCTGGTGCCGCAATATCTCGATTTCTCCCTCGGAAGCCTGGTCAGCAACCAGAAGAAGCTGCGCGAGCAATTCGCCGAGGCGCTAGGCCAGACGCCCTTCGCCCTCCTCGAGGAGCACACCCGCAAGAACATGGCGGTGTTCGCCAATGCGCTGCGCATGCTCACGCCCTTCGGCATCGCGGCCGGACCCGCTGCGCCAGTAGACGAGCCGAAGGCGCCGGAAGGCCAGCCTAGCGCGTCGGAGGAGATCGACGAGATGAAACGCGAGATGGACCGCCTGCGCCAGCGGCTGGAAAGGCTGGCTCAGACGCCCAAGCCCGCCGGGCCGAAAGGCTAGGCGCTGCGTCGTCTCGGGCCTTCCTCCCTCACCCGCTTCGGCTGGCCGAGAAGCTTCGGCGCGCCGAACAGCCGGCCTTGCAGGTAATCGACGCCGATCGTCTCGATGATCCTGGCCGAGGCTTCGTTCTCGACCCATTCGCCGACGACCTTGCAGCCGATGTGACGGGCGAGGTCGACGAGGGCGCGGATGAAGAAGCGCCCGTCGCTCGAGCGGTCGACATCCTGCACGAAGGCGCCGTCGATCTTGACGATGTCCACGGGCAGATCGCGCAGATTGCGAAACGAGGTGTGGCCGGCGCCGAAATCGTCGATCGCGACGCCGATGCCGAGCGCCTTCACGGCGCCGAGCACGTCGATCGTGCGCTTGATGTCGACGAGCGCCATCGATTCGGTGATCTCGAGGATGAGCCGGCCCGCGAACGCCTTTGAGCTCAAGGCGTAGGAGCGAAGGGCGGCGAGCCAGTCGGGATTGCAAAGCGAGGGAGCCGAGGCGTTGATCGACAGCTTGAGGTCCGGACGCTGGGCGAGCGCTTCGGCGGCGAGCTCGATGACGCGCAGATCGAGGAGCGAGACGAGGCCGTTCTCCTCGCTCGCCGGAATGAAGACCGCGGCCGGCAGCAGCCGTCCGGCCCGATTGCGCAGGCGCAGCAACCCTTCATGGAAGGCGATGCTGCGCGAGCCCGCATTCACCACCGGCTGGTAGGCGAGCGCCAGCCGGCGCTCGTTCAGGGCCTGCAGGATCTCCTTGTGCCAATCGACGGGCTGGCGCCCGCTGGGCATGCCGGCGCCGGCGGGAAGGGAAAGCGGCGCCTCATCGCCGCCGCCGAGCTGCGCCCTGGCGCGTTCGATGACCGAGCCCGCGAGCATGTGGGCATTGGCATGCGATCCCTTCCAG
>JBIOEK010000489.1:0-3276 GCA_044445925.1 Hyphomicrobiales bacterium | reverse complement strand
TCCTTGGCCTCCCTGACGCGATAGACGTATTTGCCGATCCAGAAGAGCGTGTTGAGATCGCGCAAGCCCCCCTTGCCTTCCTTGATGTTGGGCTCGACGAGATAGCGCGAGGCGTTGCCGGTGCGCTTGAGCCGCCCATCGCGCTCGGCGAGCTTGGCCGCCACGAAGGCAGGGGCGCTGCCCGCCACGACCTCCGCCTCGTAGCGGCGCTCGAAGCTGTCGAACAGCTCGCGCTCGCCCAAGAGGAAGCGCGCCTCGAGGAGGGCGGTGCGGATGGTCATGTCCGCCTTCGCCGAGCGCAGGCATTCCTCGACCGTGCGCGTCGCGTGCCCGACCTTGAGCTTCAGGTCCCACAGCAGATAGAGAACCGCCTCGATCACGCTCTCGCACCAGGGCGAGGCCTTGTAGGGCAGGATGAACAACAGGTCGATGTCGGAGCCCGGCGCCAGCAAGCCGCGTCCATAACCGCCCGTCGCCACCACCGCCATGCGCTCGGCGGTCGAGGGGTTGTCGGCGGGATAGAGCTCGTTCGCCGCGAAGTCGTGGGCCGTCTCGATGAGCCGATCCATGACGGCGCAAAGATGAGCGGCGCAACCTCGTCCGTCGATGCGGTCGGTCAGGATGCGCTCGGCCTCAACGCGCCCTTCGGCGAGGAGGGCGCGCAGGCGCGCGAGCAGGCCATCTCGGTCGGCGACCGGATGGGTGCGGCTGGTCGTGACCGCGCGCTCTGCGCCGATGATGGCCATGCGGCCGCGTTAGACCCTTTGCGGGGAAGCGGCAAGGTCAGGCTTATATCAGCGCGGCGTGGACCAGGTTGCGGAAGAGCTGGCGGAAATAGTCGCGCTGGCCGGGCGCCTGGACCAGCATGAGCGCCACGAGCTCTTCCTTGGGGGCGACCCAGAACACCGTGCCGGCGATGCCGCCCCAGAAGAACTCCCCGACCGTTCCCGGCGTCGGCGCCATGCCGCTCTCGCGCCTGACCGCGAAGCCGAGCCCGAAGCCATGCCCCGGCGGCAGGAGATCGGAGCCGATCGCCACATTGGGCCCCAGATGGTCGCAAGCCATGTAGGCGACAGTCTTGCGGCCGAGGATGCGCACCCCGCCGAGCGAGCCCCCATGATAGAGCATATGCACGAAGCTCGAATAATCCTCGATGGTCGAGACGAGGCCGCCGCCGCCCGATTCGAATACGGGCGCGACCCGGGTCTCGATCAGCACCACCGGCGCGCCGGTATCGGGATCGTTCGGGAAGGGCTCGGCGAGGCGCTCATGCTTCTGCGGCGGCGCGAAGAAGCCGGTGTCGATCATGCCGAGCGGAGCGAAGATGCGCTCCTCGAGGACCGTCCCGAGCCTCTCATTGGAAAGGATCTCGACCACCCGCCCCAGCACGTCGGTCGAGTGGCTGTAGTCCCAATGCGTACCCGGCTGGTTGAGGAGCGGCAGCTTGGCGAGCGCCGCCACATGGCCGGCGCTGGTGATGTCCTGGGTGCGCAGCGGCGCCTCGGCATAGAGGCGCTGCACCGCCGAGGCGCCGGTGAAGCCGTAGGTGAGCCCGGAGGTGTGGCGCAGCAGGTCGTGAATGGTGATCTGGCGCTTGGCCGGCACGAGCTCGAGCTTGCCGCCCTTCTCGAGGCCGACCAAGGGGTCGGCGAATTCGGGGATGAATTTCGCGACCGGGTCGGAAAGGAACAGGCGTCCCTCCTCGACCAGCATCATGAGGGCTGCCGAGACGATCGGCTTGGTCATCGAGTAGATGCGGAAAATGCCGTCCCCGCGCATGGCCGGACCGCCCGGCCGAAGCTCGCCGACATTCTCGCGATAGGCGACCTTGCCGCGCCGCGAGATCAGCATGGCGACCCCCGGCACATGCTTCGCCTCGACCTCGCGGCGCATGACCGCGCCGAGCTTGGCGAGCTCGAAGGACGACAGCCCCACCTCTTCGGGCTTCGCCATGGGGAGGGTCGCGATGGGCCTTTGCATGACGTTCATGGCGCGGTCCTGGATCTTGCGTGGTTCGAGGCGGCAGCTGGCCTGCGGGCGCAGACGCAGGGGCCACCGTAGAACGCCCGGGCCTCGCCTGGAAGGGCCCTCGGCGACCGACCGTCGGGCAGCCTCGAAGCCGCACCGGGTGCCCGGCTCGTCGCCGTGACACCTGTAAATATCAGGAGAAATACAGGTGCGGGCGGCATTTCGGATGGGGCAACGGCGCGCGGCGCGGAGCATCCTGCGGGCTCGCGGCGGCTGTGCCGGCGCGGCTTCACTTGGCGCGCTGTCACATGGCGCGGCGTCATGCCGGCCACGGCCCTAGGCGCCAGCTTCGACATCAGCTGCGGCTCAGCCTCAACGCTGCTCCTCCTCCATCCTCTTCTCCAGCTTCACCAGCCTGTCATCGATATCCGTCAGCGTGATCGCCCGGACATGGGCGTCGACGAGCTTGGCGAGCTCGGCGGCTTCCAACGGGCTGAGCTCTCCCTCGGCGACAGCCGCGAGCAAGGCGCCGGTGGCGCTGGGAAGATCGGCGACGCATTCGATCTCCGGCAGCTCGAAGGCGACCGCCCGGCCGCGCCCGGCCGGCAGCAGGCGATCGAGGCAGGCCTTGAGCACGCGGGGATCGCCATCCTTGGCGAGCTCGACTGCCTTGCTGGCGATCTCATCCGCCCCGTCCTCGAGAAGCCCTTCGAGTCGCAAGGTCAGCCTGTTGCGCGCCCCCCTCGGCCTGCCGGCGGGATTGCCGGACCGGCCCGCCGCGAACCAACCTTCCGGCGAGCGCCTGCCGGCCTCGCCGTTCATCCCGGGCGCTTGGCCCGCCTGTGCTGCCTCTTGGCGCATCGTCATGACTCCCTGCCGACCCCAATGGTCGCCATGAACATAGTAAGAACATATTGCGGCGTAAATGTGTCGAGCCACGCGATTGTCGGCTCGGAGAACGCCCGGCGACGCCAAGCCTTGGCGATCTCTCTCGTCTCATCGATCGCCAGGGTTACGGGGCGCGGCAGGATGGTGATCGCTCCCCGCCCCCCAGCGCGGATCCCGGCGTGGGCTTTCCCGCGCTGGGCTCTTGTCGAAGGCCGGAGGCGATCGACATTCGGGAGCTCGACGGTCCGTTGTGGCAAGCCGATCGAGGCCGTCACAAGCAAGATTCCTGATGGCGAGCTGATATTGGAGCTGCCGCAAAGCACCAATCGCAGCCCCGACACCAATTAAGTGGACTGTCACCGAACCCCGTAAGCACGCGCGCACTCGAATTGGGGAAATAGGTATGTGTCCCCGTAATTC
>JBIOEK010000488.1:0-3280 GCA_044445925.1 Hyphomicrobiales bacterium | reverse complement strand
GTTCCGCTACGGACTCTGCCCGGGAAGCAGCGACCTCGTGGGGTGCCTGCGTGTGACGCCCCCTGGCTCGTCCGTCCCCCTTGCGGTCGCGCTCTTCGTGGAGACGAAGCATCCCACCTCGGGGCGACTCGCGGCGGACCAGGCGACGTTCGGCGAGGTCGTTCGCCGCCTCGGCGCCGTCCACATCGTCGCATCGTCCGCTGACGCTTGCGTATCAGGCCGTCGGATGCCGCCCCACGCCGACGGGCTCTTGCATGCAGGCCTGCCGGAACATCTTGGGGGTGATGCCCTGGGTGCTGCGAAAGATGCGCGAGAGGTGGCTCTGGTCCGAAAAGCCTGAAGCTGCGGCCGCCTGAACGAGGTTCGCCCCTTGCTCGATCAAGCGTCGCGCCAGGCGAAGCCGCCGATTCCGGATATAGGCACCTGGAGTGAGGCCCGTCATCTGCTTGAAATCCCGGATGACCTGGAAGCGGGTCACGCCCGCCAAGCCGGCAAGCTGCCGCAGATCGAGGCGATCCGTCATATTGGCGTCGATCGTCTCAGCGTAGGCGGCAAATCTCCGGCTCGCGGCCGAGCGCTCGACCGGCTCCGTTGCGCGGCTGCGATCGCCATGCCCGAGGATCAGGCATCTCAGGGCGACCAGCATGGAGGCTTCCGCCTCGTCGGCATCGCCTTGCTCCGCCGTCCGATGGGCGATCGCCAAGGCGCTTGCGAGAAGGGGATCGTCGATGACGGCGTCGCGAAAGGATGGCGCCTCTTCGCGCCCGAGCTCGCGCGCGATGCCGGCCATGAGCGACACCGACGGATAGAGGGTGCGATAGCTCCAGCCGCCTTCGGCTCCGGGTTCCCCGTCATGGCACTCTTCCGGATGAACCAGGATGATGGAGCTCGCCGGCGCGATCACCTGGCGTCCGGCGACGCGAAGGCGCTCGCAGCCATGCGTGACGAGGGCAACCACATAGGTCTCGTGCGTGTGCAGCTCGTAACGGTGGCGCGTGAAGCGCGCCTTGAGCAGGCACAGATCGCGAAATCGCGGATGCCTGAAGAAGGCGGCAAAGTCCCCTTTGGCGCTGCGCTCGACGTCAATCCGGTTCAAGACACCCACGTGCTCTCCCCTTACTGAGGCCAGGGCATGCACACTTCATGCGGAGTGAAAGGGAAACCCCTGCGCATCCTATCCGGCCAAGAAGGCGATCACAAATGCTCCAGAACGACGTGCTCCACAACGACGCGGTCGCCGAGATCACCGCCGAGGTCGTGGGTTGGCGCCACCTCATCCACGCGAACCCCGAGCTTGGCTTTCGGGAACGCGAAACCGCCGGCTTCGTGGCGGAGCGGCTGCGCTCCTTCGGTCTCGAGGTGCATGAGGGCATCGGCGGCACGGGCGTGGTCGGCACATTGCGCAGCGGCTCTGGGAGACGCGCCATCGGATTGCGGGCGGAGCTCGACGCCCTCCCGATTGTCGAGCGCTCGGGCAAGCCCTACGCGTCCAGGAACCACGGGGTGATGCATGCCTGCGGGCATGACGGCCACACCGCCATGCTGCTCGGTGCCGCGAAGCTCCTGAGCCGGCATCCCAACTTCGACGGCACCATCCATTTCGTCTTTCAGCCGGCGGAAGAGAATGAAGGCGGCAGCATGCGGATGCTGGAGGATGGCCTGCTCGAACGCTTCCCCATGGAAGGGATCTACGCGGTCCATAACTGGCCGGGCCTGCCCTTCGGCATGATCGCGACCCGGATCGGCCCCATGATGGCGGCGGTCGACAATTTCGAGCTTCGCTTCCTGGGCACGGGCGCGCACGCCGCGATGCCGCATCAGGGCGATGATCCGATCCTCGCCGCGGGCGAGTTCATCTCCTCGGTCCAGCGCATCGTCAGCCGCGCAGTCGATCCCCAGATGGCGTTGGTCGTCAGCCTGACGCAGGTGCACGGCGGCAATGTCGGAAACATCGTGCCGGGGGAAGTCTGGCTGCAGGGCACTTGCCGCTTCTTCGAACCTACTCTCTCGGAAAGTTGCGAGCGGCTCATCGGCAGCATCGCCAAGGGGATCGCGTCGGCGCATGGTCTTGCCGCCCAGCTCGACTATAAGCGGGGCTATCCGGCGGTGATCAACACGCCGGAGCCGGTGGCGAATTCCGTCGACGCCGCCAGCTCCGCCGTCGGTCGGGACAAGGTCATGACCGAATTCCTCCCCAGCATGGGATGCGAGGACTTCGCCTATATGGCGAGAGCTGCGGGCGGCGCCTATGCCTGGATCGGTGCCGGAGAGGTCGGGCCCGCCGAGGGCCTGCACGGCGACCGCTACGTCTTCAACGACGAGATCGTTCCGATCGGGCTGCGCTATTGGGTCAGCCTCGCCGAGCAGGTGCTGCCGGCGAGCCGGGATGCGTCCGCCACCTGAGGCTTAGGCTCGCGATGGCCTGGCACGCGCCCGAGGCCATTCATCTTGACCCAATGCCGGAACCACGGCCCGGCTCGTCCGTTACCACCTCATGCGTGACGCTGCGCCCCGCCCGGCCATTGCGAGCTCATGACGCCGGGAACTCGGCGAGCGCTGGCGCAAGAGCGGTCGCAAGGGCTGGCGCAAGAACTGCCGGTCGTGCCGCGCGCGACCTATCGCCTGCAGTTCCACCGCGGTTTCCGCTTCGACGACGCCACGGCGATCCTGCCCTATCTCGCAAGGCTCGGCGTCAGCCATGTCTACGCCTCTCCGATCCTGGCCTCGCGGCCGGGGTCGACGCACGGTTACGACCTCGTCGACTACGAGAGCATCAATCCCGAGCTCGGCGGCGAGGCCGCCTTCCTGCGCTTTTGCGACGCCCTCACGGCGCACGGCCTCGCGCTTGTCGTGGATATCGTCCCAAATCATATGGCAGTCGGGGGCCACGGCAATCATTGGTGGCAATCGGTGCTGGAATGGGGCCGCGCCTCTGCGCATGCGCGTGCCTTCGACATCGATTGGAGCCGGCGCGACGCGCATGGCAAGCTGATCCTGCCCATTCTCGACGCGCCCTATGGCGAGGCGTTGGAGCGCGGCGAGCTCAAGCTCGCCTTCGATTCGCAGCGTGGCAGCCTCTTCATCCGCTGTGGGGAGCATGTGCTGCCGCTGTCGCTCGAGAGCTATGGCGCTATCCTCTCCGACGCCGCCTCGAAGTCAGCTCGCGGCCTGAAGGAGGTCGAGGACCGGTTGCGCGAAGCCGCCCGTGAAGCCTCGCTTTGCCGCAAGGCCGCGTCAGGCGAAAAGCTGAAGCGTCGCCTCGTCGAGCTTGCGGCGCGAG
>JBIOEK010000487.1:0-3298 GCA_044445925.1 Hyphomicrobiales bacterium | reverse complement strand
ATCAGCCGCGCCTGCCTTCGCGACGGCGCGGGGGGGCCGCTCCGTCCCTGCGCGGCTGCGCCAACGGCCCGAGCGCCGCGACGACCTCATCGAGGCTCGGCGGGAGGCGCCGCCGATGGGCCTCGAGCGCCCTGCCCATGGCGCCAAGATGGGCCGGCGAGGTGCCGCAACATCCCCCGATAATGCGCGCCCCCGCATCATAAGCGAGGCGGGCATATTCGCCCATGAGCGCGGGCGTGGCGGAATAATGGATATGGGCGCCCTGCCATTGCGGAATGCCGGCATTGGCCTTGGCGATGACCACGGCGCCATCCGCCCTCGAGGCCATGTCGATGACCGACATCACGAGATCGGAAGCACCGACGCCGCAATTCGCGCCGAGCGCCACGGGGGGCGGCGTCAAGGTCGCGGCAAATTCGGGCAGGGCGGCCGGGGCAAACCCCATCATGGTGCGCCCCGCCGTATCGAAGCTTGCGGTCAAGGTATAGGGCATGCCGAGGCCGGAAGCGGCCTTCGCCGCGGCCCGCATCTCTTGCGGCGCCGACATGGTTTCGATCCAGGCGACATCGGCTCCGCCCTCCTGGAGCCCGGCGATCTGCTCGGCGAAGACGGCTTGCGCCTCCTCCTCGGTCAAGGGACCGAGAGGCGCCAGCAGATCGCCCGTCGGCCCGACGGAGCCCGCCACCACGATCGGTCGTGACGCCTTGGCGGCAACCTCGCGTGCCAACCGCGCCGCCAACCGGTTGAGCTCCCGCGCCCGGCTGTGCATGTCGTGGAGCATGAGGCGCCGCGCGTTGCAGCCGAAAGTGTTCGTCAGGATGATATCCGCGCCGGCATCGACGAAGCCCTGATGCAACGCCATGAGGCGATCGGGATGCTGGTCGATCCACATTTCCGGCGCCTCGCCGGAGACGAGCCCCATCTCGAACAAATTCGTGCCCGTAGCCCCGTCGGCGAGCAGGAAAGGCCGTTCTGTCAGCAGCTCTCGCAGCAAGCGCGCACCTTCCAAGGCTTCGATATCCACGCCCGCCAGTCACCAACCAATCTCCCATGTCTGTCAAGGGCGGCGATCTACGTCACTGCGTCAGCCGCAAATTGTTGATGCTTTTCGAGATGTAACCGAAGGCGAGGCAAACCTGCTCGAGATATTGACTCTGCGCGAATTCCTGTCGGCCAAAATGGCCTTATTCGGCAGGAATCCACGCCTGCTCGTTGCTTCAGCTAGTCGATGAAATAATTAATCCGGCACAAATGAAATCTTAAGATTTTACGGGTTGCATCTGCGGCGAAGGAAAATTTCGCCACGTCCACGACAATGGCTGGGAGCGACGATCGAGCGTTTCCTTCTCCCGCTTGCAGGAGAAGAGCGCGCCGGCGTTCCGATGACTAGCCGATATCGAAAAACGTGGTCTTGGGCGTCCGATACACGCGCTCCAGAGCCTCGTTGGAGATCTCGGGCCGGAAAATCTCGACGGGATCGCGGAATCCCTTAGCGGGAAAGCGCCCGAGCGAGGTGACCTTCTGGCCGAGCTCGTCGGCGAACGCTGCCGACAACAATAAGGGCTCGTCGAGCGTGCGATTCATATCGGCCACCCGGCTGGCGAGGCTCACATCCCGTCCGATCACGGTGAAGTCGAGCCGCGTGCCCGAGCCGAC
Organism: Hyphomicrobiales bacterium; assembly: GCA_044445925.1. GTDB lineage: Bacteria > Pseudomonadota > Alphaproteobacteria > Rhizobiales > Beijerinckiaceae > GAS188. Next base: position 1,642 of record JBIOEK010000487.1, on the reverse strand, counting down.
ATTGCCGTAGGCGGCCTCGCCATAATGCAATGCGATGCCGGCGCGCATCTGCGGCTTGTCCGGATGCTGAATATTGAAGGCGTTCAGCGCCGCGAGGCCCTCGCGCGCCGCGCCGAGCGCCCGCGAGGGCGCGTCGCATTCGCCCTCCTTGGCCTCACGGAAGATCGCGAGAAGCCCGTCCCCCATATATTTCAACACCTCGCCGCGCCGCTCCTCGATGGCGGGCACGAGGCAATCGAAGAAGGCGTTGAACAACTCGACGGCGCCGACAGCGCCAAGCTCGACGGAGTGCTCGGTCGAGTCCCGCATGTCGGCGAACAGGATAGCCGAGCGGATCGTCGAGACTTGGCCGCGCTTGACATTGCCGCTGAGGATGGCCTCGCGCGGCTCATCGCCGACATAGATGCGCAAGACATTGCGCAAGGTGCCCCAAGCGACGCGAAGCTCGAGCATCGCCGAGAAGGGCGGAAGGAGCGACGCGAAGATCGCAAGGTCGCGCGTCGAGAAGCCGTGCGGCGCCCGGGTCGCCAGCGTCATCCAGGCGGTCATGTCGTTGGCGAAGGTGATCGGCACGCAGATATAGTGCGTATAGCCTTGAGCCTTGAGATCGGGCACGACCCCGAAGCGGTCGTCCGGCGTCTCGGCAAGCCTCATCTCGATCCATTCGCGCGAGACCAGCGAGGCATAGAACGGGCTTTGCAAAAAGGAGGGATCGTCCGGGCCCGGACTGACATAGACGCTCTCCTTGACGCCGCCGTCCTTCAGCCACATGCGCCCGACAGCGTCATGCTCCGCATGCAGCGTCGAGATCGAGATGGCGACCCGTTCGACCGGGACCCCCATGGCGAGCAGGCGATTGCACAATTCGGTGAGGTTCTTCGATGGATCATCGGCACGCCGGGCATCGCCCAACAGCCAATCGCGCAGCTCGGCGACCTCCATCATGGCGGTCGGACCCATGAGGCCGCGCAATTCCCGCGAGCCCATCTTGGAGATCGTTCTGGCGTCGGGCGTCCCGGCGCCGGCAGCGGCGGACTGGTCGGTGTGGGCAAGCCTCATATCGCGCGCGCCATTGAAGGGCGGGGCGGGGGAAGCATCGGAGGCCCTTTGGTCGTTCGGCATGCATCCCTGATATGGCCATTCGGCATCGCGAGACAAGAGTGCGAGGCCGTGGCTTTTTTCCTTCCACCGCAAGGGCGAGAGAAGGAGGTCCGCACGCAAGGTTGGAGGAATGGCCGGAACGTGCTGAGATCACTGCTTCTGCCTTCACCGCCCCCGGAACCGTTGCAGCATGTCCGCCCATCGCCTCGACCCTGACCTGGAGAATGTCCATTGGGGCTTTTTCGATGCCAATCTCAAAGCGGCGCTGACCATTCCGAATGGCGGCAGGGTGACCATCTCGACCGTGTCGGGCGGTCGCGAATCAATGCCGCCGCCACCCTTCGTCATTCCTCCCCAGCTCACCGCCATCCATGCGCAGATGACGCCCACGATTCAAGGACATATCTGCACCGGCCCGGTCGCCGTCGAAGGCGCGAGAAAAGGCCAGGCCCTGCAAGTCGATATCGAGGCGATCGAACCCTTCTACGATTGGGGCTATCAGGTCGTGCGGCCGCTCGCGGGCGCCCTGCCCGATGACTTT
>JBIOEK010000486.1:0-3298 GCA_044445925.1 Hyphomicrobiales bacterium | reverse complement strand
GCCTCCTCTTCTACCCGGTCCAGTACGAGGGCGAGGAAAGCTCCAACAACGTCTTCTACACCGGCGCGGCGCCGAACCAGCAGGCGATCCCGGCGGTCGAGTATCTGATGAGCGCGGACGGCGGCAACGTCAAGCGCTGGGTCCTCGAAGGCACCGACTATGTCTATCCGCGCACCACGAACAAGATCCTCGAAGCCTATCTCAAGTCGAAGGGCGTCGCCGACGCCGACATCTCGATCAACTACACGCCGTTCGGCTTCTCCGACTGGCAGACACGCGTCGCCGCGATCAAGAAATTCGGCTCGGAAGGCAAGAAGACGGCCGTCGTCTCGACCATCAACGGCGACGCCAATGTTCCCTTCTACAAGGAACTCGGCAATCAGGGCCTCAAGGCGACCGATATTCCCGTGGTCGCCTTCTCGGTCGGCGAAGAAGAGCTCGCCGGCGTCGACACCAAGCCGCTCGTCGGCCACCTCGCCGCCTGGAACTATTTCCAGTCGATCGATACGCCGGACAACAAGGCCTTCATCGAGAAGTGGAAAGCCTACACCAAGAACCCCAAGCGCGTCTCGAACGATCCGATGGAAGCCCATGTCATCGGCTTTGCCATGTGGGTGAAGGCTGTCGAGAAAGCCGGCACCACCGATCCTGACAAGGTCATCGATGCGCTGATCGGCGTCGCGGTTCCAAACCTTACCGGCGGCTATTCGACCATGATGCCCAATCACCACATCACCAAGCCCGTCTTCATCGGCGAGGTGCAGGGGGACGGCCAATTCTCCGTCGTGTGGCAGACGCCGGGGCTCGTCGTGGCGAACGAATGGTCGCCTTATCTCGAAGGCTCCAAGGATCTGATCGCCGATTGGCGCAAGCCAATGAGCTGCGGTAATTTCAACGTCAAGACCGGCAAGTGCGGTGGCCAAGGCACGTAAGCCGATGCTCGTAAGCTGATCAGGCTTCTGCGGCCGATGCCGACAATAAACGCTTCCCGGCATTGACGCAGCCCCCTCTAACCTCGAAATTCGGACATTCTGATGTGTCCGAATTTGGGGAATGGCACCAAGGGCCGACGTCATCGGCCCTTGGTGCGAACGCCAAAATGGCCAGCGCCCGGTTCCTTGCCTGCGAGGAGGGAAGAGCTCGCCACCTTCAAAGCCGGATGAGAGACAGATGCGATCAATTGCGCGCCTTTTCTGCTCGATCGCTCTCCTCCTGACCCTGTTTTCATTCGCTGCGCCCTTTGCCAATGCGGCCGATCGTGCCGCCTTGGTGGCGCGCTTCGCCACGGAAAATTTCGGCGAGATCGAAGCAGCCGTCACTGCGCTTGCCGCCAGCGGCGACGAGACCGCGCAGACCGTCATCGCGGCATTGGCCGATCGCCGGCTTTTCTACAGCCCGACCGATAAGCGCGTCTTCTACAAGAACGCAGCCGGCAAGACATTCGATGCCGCGACCTTGGCCGAGATCGCCGATCCGCCGCTCGGGCTCAAGCCCGTGCGCCTCAATAATCGCGTACGCTCGACCATCGAGGCCGCGCTCGGTTCGCTCACCCTCCTCGCCGCCGACCCCGGCAAGCGCCTCGAGGCGGCCGAAGCCGTATTCAAGTCGCGCGATCCTTCGGCGCTCGCAACCATCGAGGCGGCGCTTGCGAGGGAGAGCGACCCGACGGTCCGGCGCGCCATGGAGCAGGCCCGCGCCGCGATCCTCGTTCAGAAGGCCGACGCGCCGGAGGCCGACCGCCTCAACGCCATTCGCCTGATCCGCGATCGCGGTGATCAGGATGCGCTGTCCCTGCTGAAGTCGATCGCCGTTGATGCGCCGGCCTCGATCAAGGAGGCAGCCGCTTCCGCCATGGCGGCCATCGAGAGTCGCCTCGCCCTCTGGGCAACCGTGCAGAATGCCTGGTACGGACTATCCCTGGGCTCGGTGCTGCTGCTCGCCGCCATCGGCCTTGCCGTCACTTTCGGGGTGATGGGCGTGATCAACATGGCCCATGGCGAGATGGTGATGCTCGGCGCCTATACGACCTTCGTGATCCAGGATGCGATGCGCCAGCACGGCTCGACCAATATGGGCCTGGCGCTCGGCTTATCGATACCCGCGGCCTTCCTGGTCTCGGGCCTCGCCGGCATCGTCATCGAGCGTGGCGTCATCCGTTTCCTCTATGGCCGCCCCCTCGAGACCCTGCTCGCCACCTGGGGCATCTCGCTCATTCTGCAGCAGGCGGTGCGCAGCCTCTTCGGGCCGACGAACCGCGAGGTCGATACGCCGACCTTCATGTCGGGTGCCTTCCAGCTCGGCGGCATGCAGATCACCTTGAACCGCCTCGCCATCATCCTGTTCGCCATCGCCGTCTTCCTGGCGCTGCAGTTCGTCCTGCGCTTCACGAGCTTCGGCCTGCGCACCCGCGCCGTGACCCAGAACAGGCGCATGGCATCCTCGATGGGCATCCGCACCAACTGGATCGACGCGCTGACCTTCGGCCTCGGCTCCGGCATCGCGGGCTTGGCCGGCGTGGCCTTGTCACAGATCGACAATGTCTCGCCCAATCTGGGCCAGGGCTATATCATCGATTCCTTCCTGGTCGTCGTGTTCGGCGGCGTCGGCAATCTCTGGGGCACCTTGATCGGCGCCTTGTCGATCGGCATGGCCAACAAGTTCCTCGAGCCGTTCGCCGGCGCGGTGCTGGGCAAGATCGCGCTCCTCGTCTTCATCATCCTGTTCATCCAGAAGCGGCCGCGGGGCTTGTTTGCCCTCAAGGGTCGCGCGGTCGAGGCGTGACGATGAACGGAAGTACTCGCTTGGGCTTTATCGGGCCGCTCGGCGCGGGGTTCCTCGCCTTGCTCGCGGTCGCCGCAATCGTGGTGCCGATCGCCAATCTCTTGGTGCCGCCGGCTTCCGCTCTGCATGTCTCGACAGGCAGCATGGCGCTCGCTGGAAAATATCTGTGCTATGCGCTGCTCGCCGTGGCGCTCGATCTCGTCTGGGGATATTGCGGCATCCTGTCGCTCGGACACGGCGCTTTCTTTGCGCTCGGGGGCTATGCGATGGGCATGTATCTCATGCGCCAGATCGGCTCGCGTGGCGTCTACGGCAATCCGCTGCTGCCCGATTTCATGGTCTTCCTGAACTGGACCAAGCTGCCATGGTACTGGTGGGGCTTCGACGCTTTTCCTTTTGCCGCCATCATGGTGGTGATCGCGCCGGGGCTTCTCGCCTTGGTGTTCGGCTGGTTCGCCTTCCGCTCACGGGTGACGGGCGTCTATCTCTCCATCATCACGCAGGCCATGACTTATGC
>JBIOEK010000485.1:0-3313 GCA_044445925.1 Hyphomicrobiales bacterium | reverse complement strand
GAAGCGGGCGATGGCGCCGAGGCAGAGCGCGTCGAGCTCGGCTCCGGGCGCCTCGCCGACCACATAGGCGACGACGACCACGCCCCATACGCGGTCGGCGCGCCCGATCACCGAGACCTCGCGCACTTTCGCATGGCGCAGCAGCACCTCCTCGACCTCGCGCGGATAGATGTTGGAGCCGCCCGAGATGACGACGTCCTTCGACCGGTCCTTGAGCGTGAGGTAGCCCTCGGCGTCGAACAGGCCGACATCGCCCGTGTGCAGCCAGCCTTCGCGCAAGGTGCGGGAAGAGGCCGCAGGATCGTTCCAATAGCCCGGCATCACGCTCGCGCCGCGGCAGAGGATCTCCCCCGTCTCGCCCGTGGGCAAGGGGCGCCCCTCCTCGCTCGCGACGCGGACCTCGATGCAGGCGAAGGGCCGGCCGGCGGAGCTAAGCCGCTCGCGCCAGCGCGGATGCAGGCGATCGGCCATGTCCTCCCGCGAGAGCGTGGTGATGGTCATCGGGCTCTCGCCCTGGCCGTAGATCTGCGCGCAGCGCGGCCCGAAGCGGTCGAGCGCGCGCATGGCGTCCTCCTCGTACATGGGCGCGCCGCCCCAGATCAGGGTGCGGATATGGCGAGCGTCGCTATCGCCCTTCGCCTCGACGAGCCGCTTGACCATGGTCGGCGCCGCGAACATGGAGCTTCGCGGCCAATGCCCGAGGAGGCCGAAGACCTCGTCGGGCTCGAAGCCGCCGGATTCCGGCACCACATTGACGGCGAGCCGCGCCACATGCGCCATCATGTAGAGGCCGGAACCATGGCTCATCGGCGCCGCGTGCAGGATGGCGTCGCGAGGGGCGATCGGATCGACCTCGGCCGCATAGGCGTGGCTCGCGACGGACAGCACGCGATGCGTCAGCATCGCGCCTTTGGGGCGTCCGGTGGTGCCGGAGGTGTAGAACAGCCAGGCGAGGTCGTCTGGCGCGCGCGGTACGGCTTCGATCGCATCGGCCGCGAACAGGCGCTCATATTCGGGCTTGCGAAAAGCGATCAGCCTCTCCAGCGCCTTCGGCGCGTAGCGCGCGATGACGGCGTCGAGCCCATCCGAGGCGAGGCAGGCCCGCGCGCCCGAATGCTCGATTATGTAGCCGAGCTCGGCGCCGTGCAGCTTGGCGTTCATGGGCACGGCGGCGAGGCCCGCATGCCAGACCCCGAACATGGCTTCGAGATATTCGACGCAATTCCTGGCGACGATGGCGACGCGGTCGCCGGCCTCGAGCTTGAGTGTCGTGCGCAGTGCGGCGGCGAGGCGCGCGGCCCGCATGGCGAGCGCTCCGTAGTCGAGGACCACATGCGAGCCGAGCGCGGCGGCGGGTAGGCCCGCATGGCTCTTCCCGGCGCGCTCGAGCCACAAGGCGATATTCATCGAACGCTTCGTCCTCCTCAACTGCGGGCCCGACCGCGTCCGCACCACCGGAAGGCGATGTAACCAGGAATGCCGATAATGTGGAAGTCGCCCACGGTCGGTATGAGGAGCTACGGCTGTCGGCGGTCAGTGACGCGGACCTTCGGCTGTCTCGTGCTTGACGTCGAAGGACAGGAATCGATCGAAGAGCGCGGTCTTGCGATAGAATTGCCGCCCGGCGATTCGATTCTCGGGATCTTCATCCCTTCGCAGCTCCAGCAGCCCGAACCAGAGAAGCGGCCGCAATATGCGCGCCTCCATCACCCAGGTGCCCGTGTCCCATTGCGATTCCAGCACGCTATCGATCGGGATCGTGCATAGGCGCGTCAAGCGATCGGGCGGTTGCCAGTCATTGGCCGCGACCGACAAGGACCACAAGACGATGCCGACATCGTATTGCGGCCACCCGCCATGCCGGTCAACGAAAGGCCACATGTCGAGATACCAGAGCGCGACGTGGAACAAGACCGCCTGCAATGCCGGCTGATGGGGTCCGTCGAGGAACCGCCGGCCCGTGGAGGTCACCTTGAGCTGACCCTTATATTTGCGCAGCAGCCGGGCGGCGCCCGCAATCTGATGCACGACATAAAGAGGCTGGAAGTCCAGCTCGTTGACGACTTTGTGCACCCACGCCTGGTCTTCCCAGTCGAAATCCGGCCAAGTGAAGAGACCGATCATCTCGGCCACGACCGCCCGCGACAGGTTCCCCGTGGCCGTGAGCTTCAGCCCGGATCTTGCCTCGGCTGCGTTCAGGAGCACCAAGGCGTTGCGTGCGACGGCCGATTGCCGGATTTCCGAGGGCGTCAAATTGGACGCCAGCCGGATCGGACCTTCCGTAGGCGAGGGGGGACGGCGCAGCGCCCGTAAGCTCGCGTGATCCAGCAGCCGCCAGGCGGGCTCGATGCCGCCAAGCCAGCTCTTCATGGACGGGTTCAGCAGCGCACCAGGCTGTATGAACGGGGGCCTCATGCGATCGGGCCCGCGTTGCAACCGAGGCAGCGCCGAGCTGGCTGTTTGATGTCGAGCACCCTCACCGCTCCCCATGTTGCGCGGCTGGCCGTCTTACGGCCGGCCGCGCCGATCCTGGCCGAATTTGGCGCGAATCGGAAGGGGCGGGGGGCTATTTGCAAAGACAGGCCAGCTGCGTGCCGAAGCCTGGGTCGTCCACGGCGGCAAGCGCGTGTCGACCGCGGAAGGCCGGCTTCTCACCTGCGACGGCAAGATCGTCGCGCATGGGAGCACGACCTGCATGGTCCTGTCGGCCTGACCTGGCTGGTGCGCGTCCGCGGGCAGGTGCATCGAAATCAAACCGAGCAATTCAGCATCCACTGCACCCCGAACCGGTCGGTGAGCTTGCCGTAAAAGTCGCCCCAGGGCTGGATGGCGAGGGGCGTGGTGACCCTCCCGCCATCGGCGAGGCGCGCGAACAATATTTCAGTCTGAGCGCGGTCGTCCATCATCAGGATGTGTGCCGAACCGCGCATCGGCTCGGCGTCGTCGTTATCCGATGCGTAGAAGCAAACGCCAGGCCCCTCGAACCGGGCGTGCATGATCTTGCCGCGCAGCTTCTCGTTGGACACGGGCAATCCGTTCGCGCCGTAACGCTTGATTTCGGTAATCTTGCCCAGGCCACAGCGTGTATAGAAGGATAGCGCCTCTTCGCAAGTCGTGGTGAAGAATAGATAGTTGGACAACTGCAGCATCTCATGTCTCCAACACCGCGATGCGCCCGTATAACGAGGCCACGGCTTGACGTAGGCGCCGAACGATTTCGGCGTCTGCGCGGGCAATCGGCTGGTCCGGAACGCTCGGCAGCGTCGCGAGAACTCGGCCTTCGAGGCTGGCGCAGGCGTGCCGGCGCGTCTGG